>NZ_QPFC01000397.1:0-4822 GCF_003427465.1 Nocardiopsis sp. TNDT3
GGCGACGGTGTGGGCACGAGCCGTCTCACCGGAGACACCGCTGTGCTCGCTTCAACCCGATTCCCGCGTCGAAGGGCACCCGAACAGCGAAAGTACCGCGCTTCGCGTCCGTTGAGGGTGGTAGCCCGCCCCGCCGCGCAGCGCCCCAGCGGGCGATGGCGGGCGACGGGCGGGCCGAAGCGAAGCGGAGGTCCCGAGAGAACCTAGACGGCGGTCTCCTCGTGCACGAACGCGGTGAGCCGCTGGAGCATGTCCGGGTCGGTGCTGGGCAGCACGCCGTGGCCCAGGTTGAAGACGTGGCCGTCGGCGGCGCGGCCACGGGCCAGGATGTCGCGGGTGCGCTCGGCGACGACCTCCCAGGGCGCGAACAGGGTGGCCGGGTCGAGGTTGCCCTGGAGGGCGGTGCCGGGCTGGACGCGCTGGACCGCCTTGTCCAGCGGCACGCGCCAGTCCACGCCCACGACGTCGGCCCCGGCCTCGCTGAGCAGGCTGAGCAGTTCGCCGGTGCCCACACCGAAGTGGATGCGCGGCACCTCGTGCTGGGCGAGCTGGCCGAAGATCCACGAGGTGTAGGGCAGCACCGAGGCGCGGTAGTCCTCGGCGCTCAGGGCGCCCACCCAGGAGTCGAAGAGCTGGACGGCGCTGGCGCCCGCCTCGATCTGGGTGCGCAGGAAGCCCAGGGAGATGGTGGCCAGGCGGCGCATCAGCTCGTCCCACAGTTCGGGCTCGCCGTACATGAGCGCCTTGGTGTGCTCGTGGTTCTTGGAGGGACCGCCCTCGATGAGGTACGAGGCCAGGGTGAACGGGGCACCCGCGAAGCCGATGAGGGGCTTGTCGCCCAGCTCGCCGACCAGCTGGCCCACGGCCTCGGTGATGTAGGGCACGTCGCCGGGCTCGATCTCGCGCAGCCGCTTGACGCCGGTCGCGTCGCGGATCGGGTCGGCGACCACGGGGCCGACGCCGGGCTTGATGTCGAGGTCGATGCCGATGGCCTTGAGCGGCACGACGATGTCGCTGAAGAAGATCGCGGCGTCGACGTCGTAGCGGCGCACCGGCTGCATCGTGATCTCGGTGATCATGTCGGGGCGCGCGCAGGCCTCAAGCATCGGCACGTCGGCGCGGACCCGTCGGTACTCGGGCAGGGAGCGCCCCGCCTGGCGCATGAACCACACCGGGGTGTGGGACACGGGAAGGCGTCGGCAGGCGCGGAGGAAAGGAGAATCTTGCAGGGTCACCCCTCGATCGTGCCATGCCCCGCCCGGTGCTCCCACTCGGATCGCCGAACCCGGACGCGCCCGTGCGCGCACCCGCGGCGGGGCCGGGGAGGGCGCGAACCGGCACCGTCGGCGACCGGCCGGTCCCAAGATCATCACAAAACGCCGACACGCCGGGCGAACTCCGACTCGCGGCCCGTGACTCATGCCACGGTCTTTGACGTGCCCACCTTGCCGCCCCTGGCGGAGAGGCGGAGCATGTCCGCACGCCCCCGCCCAGACGTGATCACCCCAGAATGAAGGCTGACGTTCCCACCATGCCCGATGCCGGTAGCGCCGAGGACGCACACGAGACGTTCCGGCGAGCGGTCGAGGCCCTGCGCTCACCCCTCCCGCGACCCGAGATCACCGTCCGGGAGATCCCCGCCCCCCAGCGGCTGGCCCCCCACTCCGCCGCGGTCTCGGCCGAGGTGACCGTCCACGGAGAGGAGGTCGCCTGGGGCAGACTCATCGTCCTGTACGACCCCGAGGGCACCCGCGACTGGCCGGGGCCCTTCCGGGTGGTCTGCCAGGCCAACTCCGAACTGGAGTCGGAGATCGCGACCGACCCCCTGCTCGGACCGGTCGCCTGGAGCTGGCTGACCGACGCCCTGGACGCGTACGGCGCCACGCACCACACGCTGAGCGGCACGGTCACCCGTGCCACCACCGAGGGCTTCGGCACCAAGGCGGACCAGGGCGCCACCACCGAGGTGGAGATGCGCGCCTCCTGGACACCGGAGTCCGACGACCTGACCGGGCACGTCCAGGCGTGGTCGGCGCTGCTGGCCTCGGCCGCGGGGCTGCCGCCGCTGGACGTCACCGACATCACCGGAAAGCGCTCCCGGCCCTGACCGCGGGCCCCTGTGTCCCCGGGGCCCGCGGCCGGTCCGGATCCGCGTCCGGTGGCGACAGCGCATACCGTAGTGGTGTGGCGAACGCGTTGAACTCCAAGACAGAACCCCGCGAACCAGGCAACGACGACGACGCCGAGAGGGCCCCCCTTCTGCGGGAACCTCGCGAGGGCCTGCCCGAGGTCACCTCCGACGCCGACGCGCTGGCCGGTGTGGTCGCCGCGCTCTCCGCCGGGACCGGCCCCGTCGCGGTGGACGCCGAACGCGCCTCCGGGTACCGGTACGGGCAGCGCGCCTACCTGGTCCAGCTGCGCCGCGAGGGAGCGGGGTCGGCGCTGATCGACCCCATCGCCTGCCCGGACCTGAGCGCGCTCAACGACGCCGTGGGCGACGCCGAGGTGGTGCTGCACGCCGCGCACCAGGACCTGCCCTGCCTGAGCGAGATCAACCTGCGCCCCCGGAGCCTGTTCGACACCGAACTGGCCGGGCGGCTGCTGGGCTACCAGCGGGTCGGCCTGGGATTCATGGTGGAGCGGCTGCTCCACCTGCGGCTGGCCAAGGAGCACTCGGCCGTGGACTGGTCCCAGCGCCCGCTGCCGGAGGACTGGCTGCGCTACGCGGCGCTGGACGTGGAGATCCTCATCGACCTGCGGGACTCCCTGGAGGTCGAACTGGAGGAGACCGGCAAGCTCGAATGGGCGCGTGAGGAGTTCGCCGCGGTCCTGTCCGCGCCGCCCAAGGAACCGCGTACCGACCCCTGGCGGCGCACCTCGGGCATCCACCGGGTGCGCAACCAGCGCGCCCTGGCCGCCGTGCGCGAGCTCTGGTACGAGCGCGACCGCATCGCCCAGGAGCGGGACATCTCGCCCGGCCGGGTGCTGCCGGACGCGGCGATCGTGGAGGCGGCCACCGCCATGCCGCGCACCACCACCGAGCTGGCCAAGATCCGGCAGTTCGGTATCAAGCTGGCGCGGCGCTACCTGACCACGTGGATCAAGGCGGTCAACCGGGCGCGCGACATGCCGCAGGCGGAGCTGCCCCGGCCCAACGCGCCGGGCGACGGCCCGCCGCCGGTGAACCGGTGGGGCGACCGGGCGCCGGAGGCGGCGCGGCGGCTGGAGGCGGCCCGGGCCACGGTCACGGGGATCGCCGAGGACGTCGTCATGCCGACCGAGAACCTGCTGCTGCCGGACACGGTGCGCCGCCTGGCGTGGGCGCCGCCGCGGGCGGTGGACCCCGACGCGGTGGGCGCGTTCCTGCGTGAGCGCGGAGCCCGTGAGTGGCAGGTCACCCTGACCGCGGAACCCCTGGCCACAGCGTTGCGGACGGCCGATCAGGCGTAGCGTTTTACCCCGTTCTGTCACGATCAACCCAGGAGTGAGCGAACTCACCGTGCCCTCAGGGCGTTTGGTGCCTGTTCCGTAGCCCGGTGTCCGATTAAGTTATAGAAACGTGCCCTGGCGCTTTCTGGGTACGGGTTGTCCAACGGGTGTTACGCCGCAGGCCTGGGGCCGCGGTGCGCGATCAGGGGAATGTGGTGATTGTGCTGTCGTTCTGGCGTGCGTTGCTGCGCGAGACCGGACTCAAGGGCGCGACCAGGACCCGGTCCGCCGATACCACCGTGCCTGCGCGCGCGGAGCAACCCGTGGAGAAGCCGGCGGAACGGCCGACCGGGGTCTCCGTGCCGAGCCCCGCGCCGGCGAGCGGTGCGCCCACCGAGCCGCTGGCCCTGACCGGGGCGCGCGAGGAGGCGGCGCGGACGACCTCCGGGGTGGCCCATGCCCCCGCCCCCACCGCCGGGATGCGGGCCGCCTCCCTGGAGCGGACGCTGCGTTCGCTGGTGGAGCGACTGGGTACCGAGCACCCGGACACGATCACCGCGCGCAACAACCTGGCGACCAAGTACGCGCAGATGGGGCGCCGACAGGCCGCGGTGCAGCAGTTCGAGCTGACCCTGGCCGAGGCGGTGGCGGTCTTCGGCGAGGAGCACCCGCGCACCGAGATCATCCGCGAGAACCTGGCCTGGGCCTACGAGGACGCCGGTCGTCCGGCGGACGCCGCGGGGCAGTGGGAGATGCTGCTGCGCGAGCGCGAGCGCCAGTTCGGCTCGGCCGACGAGGACACCGTGGAGGCGCGCATGCGCCTGGCGGTCTGCTACCGGCGCAGCGGCCGCCTGGACGCGGCCGTGGTGCACTACGAGCGGGCCATCGAGGACGTGGCCTCCACCGAGCGCCGTGAGGAGCTGCGGCTGGGGCTGAGCGCGGCGCAGAGCATGTCCGGGCGCTACGAGGACGCGATCGGGCAGCTGCGGATGGTGCTGGCCGGGCGGCGGCGCCGCCTGGGCAAGGGGCACCTGGACACCCTGACGGTGCACCACCGCCTGGGCCGCGCCTACACGCAGGCGGGACGCTCCGACGAGGCGGTGGAGGTGCTGCGCGACGCCTACCGGGTGGCGCTGAACTCCTCCGGCGACCCGGAGGTGCGGCGGCTGACGCTGCGGCTGCGCCGCGACCTGGCGGGCGCCTACAACGCCGCGGGCCGGTACCGCGAGGCCAACGCGCTGCTGTGAGCGGCCGCGCCTTGCAGGGCGGGGACGGCGCGACGGGGACGACCGTCGTCCCCGTCGATCGGTCCGCGGGCGATGGCGGGAGGGCGGCGCGCGCAGAGCGCCTGATCCGGTGAGACGGCCTCGGAGGGGCCGGGGTCGCGCGACCC
>NZ_QPFC01000398.1:0-10789 GCF_003427465.1 Nocardiopsis sp. TNDT3
CGGCGGGGCAGAGCCGGGGGAGGGGGGCACGGCATCAACGACGCAGCCGGGCGCGGATCAGTTCCACGGCACCGGTCAGCTCCGGGACGCGCAGCAGCCGCGCGCATCCCAGGAAGAGCAGCGCGCCCAGGACGCATCCGGCGGCCGGGGCGCCGATGTAGGTGGCCAGGCCGGGGCCGACGTAGGTGTCGAAGGCCCAGAGCACACCGAGGCCGGCCGCGATGCTCGGGACGGCGGCCAGGTGCAGGCGCAACAATGTGCCAATGACGTGCTTGCCGTCAAGCCCCCCGATGCGCCGGCTCAGCACGATTCCGGCGATGGTCAGCCCGGACAGGAACGAGATCATGAAGCCCGCGGCCACGCCCACGACCACCAGGTTCGGCGGAAGCACCAGGTAGGACGTCAGCGCCAGGGCGCTGTGCACGGCCAGGTTGGCGAGGCCGAGCATCGCGGGGGTGCGGGTGTCGCCCATGGCGAAGAACACGCGCAGCATGAGCTGGAACACGGTGAAGGGCACCAGCCCCAGCGACATGACCGCGAGGATCTGGCCGATGCTCTCCGCGTCGTCCACCGAGATGGACCCGCGCGCGAAGGCCAGGACGGACAGCGGCTCGGCGAACATCGCCACCGCGAAGGCGGTCGGAACCAGCACGAACGCGGAGACGCGCAGGGTGCGGGAGAAGTCCGCGCGGACCGCGTCCCAGTCGTGGTCGTCGGCGTGGGCGCTCATCCGGGGCAGCAGCACGGTGATGAGGGAGACCGCGATGATCGCGTACGGCAGCTGGAAGAGCTGGTACGCCAGGTTGTAGGCGCTGATGCCCGCGCCGACGTCCAGGCCCTCCCTGATGCTCGCCACGTTCGCGGCGTTGGCGATGTTGGTGGTGATCCACAGTCCGGCCTGGGTGAGCAGGGTGTAGAGCATCATCCACCCGGCGGTGCGCACGGCGTCGCCGAGCCCGGAGCCGCGCAGGTCCAGGCGGGGCCGCCAGCGGTAGCCGGTGCGGGACAGGGCCGCGAACAGCACGACGGCCTGGAGCGCCATACCGGCCGCGGTGCCCGCGCCCAGCAGGGTCAGCTGGCCGTCGGTGACGGTCTCGGGGGTGCGGCCCGGACCGGCCACCCACAGGAACACGGCCGCCACGCTCATGATGACGAGGTTGTTCAGCACCGGGGCCCACACGGCCGCGCCGAACCGGTTGCGGGTGTTGAGCATGGCGCTCAGCAGGCCGCTCATGCCCACGAAGAAGATCTGCGCCAGCAGGTACCGCGCGAGGTAGACCGAGGCGTCGAACTGGATCGGCGTGAACCGGGAGCCGTAGAGCCAGATGAGGAACTCGGCGGCCGCGATCGCGACCGCGGTGAGCAGCAGCAGCGCCAGCAGCGTGGTGGTGAACAGCCGGTCCTCGGTGGCCTTGCCGCCGTCCGCGTCGCGCTTACGCCGCTTGACCAGGAAGGGGATGATGACGCTGGCCATCAGCCCGCCGATGAGTAGGTCGTTGAGGATGAAGGGGATCGTGTGCGCCGTGTGGTAGGCGTCACCGAGCAGGTGGGTGCCGATGGCGGCGCCGAGCACGATGGTGCGGGCGAAGCCGGTGATCCGGGAGGCCAGGGTGCCCACGGCCATGATGGCGCTGGAGCGCATCATGCCGCCGCCGCCCGACCCGGTGTCCCCGCCCCGGTCGGAGCCGCCGCCGGAGTCCCCTCCGGACCCGGGGGCGGTGTCGGTGACGGGACCCGGCACATCACCCTCCTCGAAGGTGGGCGCGGGGCCGCTCTCGGGACGGACCGCGCTCGGGACCGGGGCTTGCGGCTGGGGGCGTCGGCGGTGCTTCCCGCCGCCGTTCGAAGAGTCGGTGACCACCGTGGATCAGGCTTCCTTTCGTCCGACTGGGGAATGTCCGGCCGCGGCGCCGTGGTCCGGCGTCCGCGGGTCGGCCACGCGGGTGCGGACCGCGTGCGCCGACATGGAGACGTGCGGGTGTGTCGACATGGCGTCCTGTCGGTAGGGAGCCATGTCACCCTCTCCGGAACCGCTGGGTCACGTGCCCGTGCCGTCGCGGTCCCGCTCCGCGCCGCCCGCCGCGGCTGGGGAGTCGGCTTTCTCGTGGCCGGAGTGGTCCTCCGGCCGCTCGGTGTCCTCGGCTCCGTCCGCCTCCCCGGCGGGGGAGGCGTCCTTCGCGGGGGAGGGGCCCCCGGCAGTGTCCGAGGCGGTGTCGCGGTCCGTCGCGGAGGAGGTGCTCCCGGACGGGTCCTCGGAGGGTGTTGCCCCGGAGTGTGGGACGCCCGCGGAGCCCTCGGTGTTCGCGCCGTCCCGGTCCGCCCCGGAGGCGGTCCCGGAGGTTTCGGAGGCGGCCGCGGCGGCCTTGCTGCGGGCCCACTTGCGCAGCGCGCGCGGGGCCAGGGCCGCGACGAGGATCAGCAGGCCGATACCGCTGATGGCCAGCGCCTGGGTGCCCAGACCGGTGGCGTTCACCGGGATCTCGACGTCCTGGCTGCTGATCGGCTCGCCCTCGGAGTTCTGCAGCCCCACGTTGAGGACCGTGCGGCCGTTGACCCGGGCCGACAGCGGGATGTACACCGTGGTCCTGGTGCCCGGCTCCAGCTCGAAGGAGTGGTTGTACTCGCCCACGCTCAGGCGGTCGGAGTTCTCGGAGAAGACCGACAGGTTCACGAAGACGGTCTCGTCCTCCAGGTCGTTGGCGACCAGGACGCCGGTGGTGCCGGTCCGGCTGGCCAGGGTGACCGGCTCGCCGGGGATGACCCGCACGTCGTTCATGCGGTCCTGCACGTCCTGGGCGACCAGGGAGCGGGTGGCGCCCGCCATGGCCTCCTCCTCCCGCCAGTACACCGACTCCAGGCGCAGCAGCGCCGGGCGGAGCGGGTCGCTGTCGCCGACCAGGACGCTGTTGAACAGGCGCACGTCCCGGCTCACGTCCTCGATCAGCTCCAGGTAGGTGGAGCTGAGCTCCTCCCCGTAGGCGCTGTCGGGGTAGGTCAGGGACCGGCGGGTCCGCTCGCGCTCACCGGCGTCGGGCAGCTCGACCTCGTCCAGGCTCCGGGGGGACAGCCACGGCAGGTCCTCGGAGGCGGCCAGCACGCCCCGGGCGAACTCGGCGTCGGGGTTCCAGTCCGGCTCCGGTGAGGCGACGACCACCCGGCCGCCCCCGGCGTTCTCGCCCGCGATCATCGCCGTCTCGGCGGCGAAGCGCTGGAGCGCGAGCTCGGACTGGCCCGGCTTCCCGGTGGGCATGGACAGCACGTCGGTGATGCCCTGGTCGGCGACCAGGGCGAACGGCTCCTCGGA
This sequence comes from Nocardiopsis sp. TNDT3, assembly GCF_003427465.1. Taxonomy (NCBI): domain Bacteria; kingdom Bacillati; phylum Actinomycetota; class Actinomycetes; order Streptosporangiales; family Nocardiopsidaceae; genus Nocardiopsis; species Nocardiopsis sp. TNDT3. Next base: position 3,305 of record NZ_QPFC01000398.1, read on the forward strand.
CGCCTCCTCCTCCGGCGCGGGGAGCGGGGCCTGCGCGGTGGGGGTCGTGGACAGCCAGGACACGGCGGGCAGGGCCCTCTCGTCGAGCAGGAAGCGGGTCGCGCCGTGCGAGGCGAGCAGCTGGTGGACGCCCCGGTCCATCAGGCCGCCGGGGGGCAGGGCGAAGGTCTCGTCGGCCTCCGTCTCCAGCGCGCGCAGGACCGCCTCCTGGCCGACCCTCAGGGCCGCCTCGGCGTCGGAGCCCATGTCGTTCCGCAGCAGGGCGGCCAGGTCGGCCCGGGCGTAGGGGGTGGCCACGACGTGGTCGGCGGCCAGCACGCGGCGGGCCTCGCGCAGCCACACCTGGGCCGCCTCGCTGGCCTCGACCTCGTGCCGCACCGGCTCGGACTCGGCGGGCACCGCGAGGGGGTCCTCCACGACCGCGTGCCCGGAGGAGGCCATGCGCAGGATGTCGTCGAGCGTGCCGGGGTCCACGGCCCAGGTGACCGGGACCCCCCCGGTGCGCTCGGTGGCCTCCTCGGCGGACTCGTCCTCGTCCTCCGCGTTCTCCGCGCCCTCGCCGGTGGCCTCCTCCGTGGGGAGGGCCTCCGCGGTCTCCTCCGCGGTGGCCGTGCCCTCCGAGGGCTCCTCGGACTCCTCGTTCAGGCCCAGCAGCTCGACCAGGTCCTCCTCCCCGGCCTCGAAGGACACCGGCGCCTGCGCCCCCGCGGCCAGCAGGCGGCCCAGGCGGCCGTCGGCGGCGACCGACGAGTGCAGGTCGTCGTCGAGGAAGGTGTCCTCGTCCGCGCGCTGGGGCGACGCCATCAGCGGCCACACCCAGGCGATGTCCACGGAGGGGACGTCGTCCCCGCCCGTGTAGGGGAGGAAGGTGTACTGGGAGCCGATGACCCGGCCGCCCCCGTCCACGGCCTCGACGACCAGCGGGTAGACGCCGTAGGAGTCCAGGTCGAGGTCCTCGACCGGCACGCTCAGGGAGTACTCGGCGCTGGCCTCGGGGGCCAGTTCCGCGGCGACCTCCTCGTCGGGCCCCGGCGCGTCGGGCTGCCAGCCCTCTCCCGAGGCGAACTCGTCCAGCTCGCCGCGGTCGCTGAAGGGGTGCCGCGAGTAGCTGAGCCGCACGCTGACGTCGCTCAGGTCCTCGGAGGTGGTGTTGGTCACCTCGCCGACGACCCGCAGGGTGCTGTCCTCGTCGGCCGCGTCCGGTGTGACGCGCTCGACGACGAGCGGATCGGCCGTCTGCTCCGCGTTCGCGGACGTGGCCGGTATCGGAAGCAGCGCGGTGGTGAAGGCCATGACCACCGTCGCGGAGACAAATCGACGCAACGCTTGACCGGTTTCCTGACTCGGGTCCAGGTGGCCGTCCCGCCGGTGACGCGGTGCGGGGGGACGGTCGGAAGTACCCGCACGGCGCACACGGCGTACGCGGGTCGGGTGGACGCGGGGCAACCGGGGCGTCCTACCACTTCCCTCGAAGATACCGCCTTCCCCGTGCGTGGAGTCGGGTCGCGGCCGTCGCGCGGCGTGTGTGGGGAAACCGGGTTCCCCGCCGAACGGCGGCGGACCGCCGATCCGTGTACGGCCCGGTACCGGGGGCGGGGACGATTCGCGGTTTGCTTCGGGCGCCGCCTAGTCTCGTGGTGTGCCGAACACAGAGTTTTCGCGGGAGAACGACGCCGCCCAGCAGCCGGACGCCGGGGACGCGACCGGTGCGGGCGCGCTGACCGGTGCGCAGCGCGCCGCGGTCACGGCGTTGGCGGACTCCTTCCCGACCGTCTCGGAGGAACTCGGCGAGCGCTTCGCCGCGCACGGCCAGCAGCTCGCCCTCGTCGGCGGACCGGTGCGCGACGCCCTCCTGGGCAGGCCGGCCAACGACGTGGACCTGACCACGGACGCGGTGCCCCAGCGCATCCTGGAGCTCGTGGACGGCTGGGCCGACTCCGTGTGGACCGTCGGCATCGACTTCGGCACCGTGGGCCTGCGCAAGAAGGGCCTCCAGCTGGAGGTCACCACCTACCGCAGCGAGTCCTACTCGCCCAAGTCCCGCAAGCCCGAGGTGGCCTACGGCACCGACATCCACGACGACCTGCTGCGCCGCGACTTCACCGTCAACGCCATGGCGGTGCGCCTGCCCGGCCTGGAGTTCGTCGACCCGTTCGGCGGCCTGGCCGACCTGCGGGCCAAGGTGCTGCGCACCCCCGGCAGGCCCGAGGACTCCTTCAGCGACGACCCGCTGCGCATCATGCGCGCGGTCCGCTTCGCCGCCCAGCTCGGCTTCACCCTGGCTCCCGAGGTGGCCGAGGCCGCCCGGGACATGGCCGACCGGCTCTCCATCGTCTCCGCCGAGCGCGTCCGCGACGAGCTGACCAAGCTCATGCTCAGCCCCGACCCGCACCGCGGCATCGAGCTCATGGTGGACCTGGGCATCGCCCGGTACGTGCTCCCGGAGATCCCCAAGCTGCGCCTGGAGATCGACGAGCACCACCGGCACAAGGACGTCTACGAGCACTCGCTCACCGTCCTGGACCAGGCGATCGAGCTGGAGGAGAAGCGGGGCCACGAGCCCGACCTGGTGCTGCGCCTGGCCGCGCTGCTGCACGACGTCGGCAAGCCCAAGACGCGCGCCTTCGAGTCCGGGGGGCGGGTGACCTTCCACCACCACGAGGTGGTGGGCGCCTCGATGAGCCGCAAGAGGCTCACCGCGCTGCGCTTCCCCAAGGACGTGGTGTCCGACGTCAGCACCCTGGTCGAACTGCACCTGAGGTTCCACGGCTACGGCAGGGGCGAGTGGACCGACTCCGCGGTCCGCCGGTACGCCCGCGACGCCGGTTCGCAGCTGGAGCGGCTGCACATCCTCACCCGTGCCGACTGCACCACCCGCAACCGCCGCAAGGCGGCGGCGCTGGCGCGCTCCTACGACGACATCGAGCGGCGCATCGAGCTGCTCGCCGAGCAGGAGGAGCTGGACCGCATCCGCCCGGACCTGGACGGCAACGAGATCCAGGAGATCCTGGGGGTCAAGCCGGGTCCCGTGGTCGGCCGCGCGTACCGCTTCCTGCTGGAGCTGCGCCTGGAGAACGGCCCGATGGGCAGGGAGGCCGCGACCGAGGAGCTGCGCGCCTGGGCGGCCGAGCACCTGTGAGGGTCAGCGGCCCGGCTTGACCGCCGTGACCGCCATGGCCATGCCGAACACGCGCAGCGGGGTGTCCTCCAGGGTGTCGGACAGGGTCTGCAACGCCGTGGTGCGGCGGTCGAACGGCGGCATCAGGTAGTCGATGGCGCGCACGCGCAGCCCTGCTCCCCGCAGCAGTCGGCCCATCTGCTGGGTGGTGAACGCGCGCGCGTCCGACATGCGCGCGTGCAGGGGTCCGACCCAGGGCAGGAAGGGCGCGGTCAGCGCCGAGCGGCGCCGGCCGCCCCACAGCACGCCGTGGGTCTCGAAGGGGAACCAGCGGTTGGGCGTGGTCAGGGAGAACGCGCCGCCCGGCTTGAGGACCCGGCGGACCTCGCGCAGGGCGCCCTCCAGGTCATCGACGTGCTCGACCACCTCGAACGCGGTCACGCGGTCGAAGGTGTTGGCGTCGAAGGCCAGCGCGTCGGCGGACATCTTGTGGATGCCGATCCGGTCCTCCAGCCCGGTGCCCGCGATGCGCCCGGCGAACGCGTTGAGCCGCTCGGGTTCGAGGTCGATCGCGTCCACGCGCACGTAGCCCCCGGCCAGTTCGACCGTGTAGGTGCCGTCGCCGCAGCCCACGTCGAGCAGGCGGTCGCCGCGGACGGGCAGCTGCCGGGTCACCGCCCCGACGCGCTTGACCACCCCCCGCGGCCCGAAGGCGCTGGAGGCGTCGCACAGTGCGTCACCGGTGTTCATGGAGGACCATCCCCGCTGTCGACAAGTCTCCCCGTGGACACTACAACACGTGACGACATGGTGACGTGTCGATGTGTCGCCAGGTCGACAGGGCGCTACGCGACCTCGCGCTCCGCCTCGGCGGCGCTGGCACGGCGCCCGCGCACGACCCAGGCGGCGCCCATCACCAGGTAGGCCGCGGCCATCGCGACGACCACCGCGGGGTTCACCCCGGACGGCGGGACCAGCGCGGCGGCCAGCGCCGCGCCCAGGACGAACGTGGCGTTGAACAGCACGTCGTACACCGAGAACACCCGCCCCCGGAACGCGTCGTCGACATGTCGCTGAACCAACGTGTCGACGGTGACCTTGACCCCCTGGGAGACGAAGCCCAGCGCGAACGCGGCCACGGGGAAGAGCACGGGTGAGAAGGGCAGTCCGAACACCACCAGGACCGCCGACGCCGCCGCCAGCTGCAGCGCGATCCACGCCCCCGGGGCCATCCGGGCGGTCGCCCACGGCGTGGCCACCGCGCCCACCAGGAACCCCGCCCCCGACAGGCCCATCGCCACCGAGAAACCGGCCAGTCCGGCCACACCGCCGCCGGTGAAGGTGTTGTTGTACAGCAGCAGCGTCAGCAGCGTGGAGATCCCGAACAGCACCCGGTGGCCGCCGATCGTGAGCAGCGCGTCGCGGGCCTCCGGGCGCGCCCAGAGGTGGCGCACCCCCGAGACCATGCCCCGCACCACGTTGCGCACGGCCGCCGCGACCTCGTCCGGTTCCCGCTCCAGGTGCGGTCCCAGCTCGTCGTGGCCCAGGGTGAGGGAGACCAGCGCCGCCCCGGCGAAGCCGAGCGCGGCCATGGACAGGATGAGCCCGGTGCCCAGGGCGTCCTCGCCGCCGAGCAGCCCGATCGCGGCGCCCGCCCCCGCGCCCAGGAAGCTCGCCGCGGTACCGCTGGTGGGCGTGACCGCGTTGGCCATCATCAGCTTGTCCCGGGCCACCACGTAGGGCAGTCCGGCGGACAGCCCGGACAGGAAGAAGCGGTTGACGCTCAGCACCAGGAGCGCGGTGAGGAGGAAGGCGGGGCTCTCGCCCCGTGCCACCAGGAACGCGCTCGCCACCGCGAGCGCCGCCTTGGCCAGGGAGGACAGCAGCAGGATCTGGCGCCGGGGCCACCTGTCGATCAGGACCCCGGCGAACGGCGCCACCACCGAGAACGGAAGGAGCAGCACCGCGAAGGCCGCGGCGACGGCGCCCGCACTGGTGTGCTGCTCGGGGGTGAAGAAGACGAAGCCCGCCAGCCCGGCCTGGTACACCCCGTCGGAGAACTGCGCCACCAGCCGGGTGCCGAACAGGCGGCGGAACCGGGGCCCCCGCAGGACCACGCGCAGATCACCGAAGAAGGACACGGCACCAAGGGTAGGCCGTGCCCGGGGCCGGGGCGGCCCCGGGGAGGAGCGGGCCCGGCCGTGCGCCGGGACCGCCCTCAGGAGCGCTCTACTCGTCGGCGCCGTCGTGCTGGCCCGAGGCGATGAACTGCTCGACCTTCTCGTGCGCCTCGGCGTCGCTGTACTGCTCGGGCGGGGACTTCATGAAGTAGGAGGACGGGGCCAGGATCGGGCCGCCCATGCCGCGGTCCTTGGCGATCTTGGCGGCGCGGACCGCGTCGATGATGATGCCCGCGGAGTTGGGGGAGTCCCAGACCTCCAGCTTGTACTCCAGGTTCAGCGGCACGTCGCCGAACGCGCGCCCCTCAAGGCGGATGTAGGCCCACTTGCGGTCGTCCAGCCACGGCACGTGGTCCGACGGGCCGATGTGCACCGAGCCTGCCTTCAGCTCGTGCGGGATCTGGGAGGTGACGGACTGGGTCTTGGAGATCTTCTTGGACTCCAGGCGGTCGCGCTCCAACATGTTCTTGAAGTCCATGTTGCCGCCGAAGTTGAGCTGGTACGTGCGGTCCACGATCACGCCGCGGTCCTCGAACAGCTTGGACAGCACGCGGTGGGTGATGGTCGCGCCGATCTGCGACTTGATGTCGTCGCCGATGATCGGCACACCCGCTCTGGTGAACTTCTCGGCCCACTCGGGGTCGGAGGCGATGAACACCGGCAGGGCGTTGACGAAGGCCACGCCCGCGTCGATCGCGCACTGGGCGTAGAACTTGCCCGCCTCCTCCGAGCCCACCGGGAGGTAGGACACGAGCACGTCGGCCTTGCTGGCCTTGAGCGCCGCGACCACGTCCACCGCGTCCTCGGGGGACTCCTGGATGACCTCGCGGTAGTACTTGCCGAGCCCGTCGTAGGTCGGTCCGCGCATGACGGTGACGCCGGTCGGCGGCACGTCGCAGATCTTGACGGTGTTGTTCTCGCTGGCCGTGATGGCGTCGGCGAGGTCGTGGCCGACCTTCTTGGCGTCCACGTCGAAGGCTGCGACGAACTCGATGTCGCGCACGTGGTACGGGCCGAACTGCACGTGCATCAGGCCTGGTACCCGGGACTCGGGGTTGGCGTCCTTGTAGTAGTGCACGCCCTGGACGAGCGACGCCGCACAGTTGCCGACGCCCACGACGGCTACACGTACCGAACCCATTGGTCCTTGCTCCTTCTTGTTCGCGAACATGGATTCCACGGCGCACGACGACGGGACCGCGCCGACGGCGGTTCCGGGTCCCGTCGCCACGCGTTCGTTTCCCGTATGTGGTCAGCAGCGCACACGGCGTTTCTGTTCCCACCCGCCGCCCCGCACCGCCCTCGGTGGTCGGTGTCCGGCGCGCGCGGTCCCCGTGCCCTCCGTGCCGTCCTCTGCGGACGGCCAGGGCACGGTTCGCGTCCCGCGACCGGGAACCGCGGGGGGAACATGCATGTCTGGCTGTTTTGTTCAGTTCTGACTCTATCTCCGCCCACCCGCGGGCCCGCATGCCAGACCTGTGACACGTGTCCGCGCGCGTGCGTCCGGGCTACGACCGCCGTCCGTGAACCTCCGGAGTCCTGCGGGGAAAATCTCACACACCCATCCCTACCAGCGCCGACACCGAACACTTCTCGGGCGGGTCGACGCCCGGCCGACTCGCCGGCGTTCGGTTTGCCCGCTCTGAACTGGCACGACGGGCGGTTCCCGGCGAAACATGGCCAGGTGTCCCAAGACGCGCGATAACCTCGCGCGTGGGTTGTGCTATACCGTTCGATCGCTCTAACGTGACCTGTGATTTGCGTGCGTAGCCGGTAGAGCCCCCGGACCCAGCCCCTGCCGCGGCGGCGTTTCCGTAGGCACCGAGCACCGAGGGCTGTCGCTCCCGCAGGCCAACGACCAGGAGGAAGAAGCGGCTTACGTCTTCGCGACCTGTGTGAAAACCCCCGCGCGCCTTCGGGCGTCCTTTATCAAGCCTTGAACGACAGGCACAGCGTTGGACACGGCCACGCCGGTCCGGTCCACGCAGTCGTCGCGAGAAGCAGGTCGCGGATCACCGATCCCCCAGGGGGACCGTCCCCCCGTTTCCACCAAGGAATCGTCAGGCCGACCGGCCGTGAGAGGCAATCGAGGACCACGTGAGTACCGAACGACGACGGAACGCCGATGGCGGCCGTCGCCGGGCCGACGGCCCGGCCGACGGCTCGCGCGGCGGCGGCGGACGACGC
>NZ_QPFC01000399.1:0-4760 GCF_003427465.1 Nocardiopsis sp. TNDT3
GAACACGCAGCCCGAGGGCGGGTCCGCCGGGTCGGGCGGGTCGCCGGGCAGGCCCCGGGGCGCCAGGCGCGAGGCCGGGTCGCCGATGCGGGGGAAGGCGGCGCTGAGCGCGCCGGCGTAGGGGTGCGCGGGTTCGTGCACGACCTCCCGCGCCGGTCCCTGCTCCACGACCCGGCCCGCGTACATGACCGCGACCCGGTCGCAGGTCGAGGCCAGGACCGACAGGTCGTGGCTGATCATCAGCATGCCGATGCCGTGCTCGGCGACGAGCCGCCGCAGCAGGGCCAGGATCTGGGCCTGGATCATCACGTCCAGGGCGGTGGTGGCCTCGTCGGCGATGACCAGGCGCGGCTCGCAGGCCAGCGCCATCGCGATCATGGCCCGCTGGCGCTGCCCGCCGGACAGCTGGTGGGGGTAGTCGCGGGCGCGGGAGGCGGGCAGGCCGACCTGTTCGAGCAGTGCGCCGACGCGTGCGGGCGCCTCCGCCGCGGGGACCGTGCCGTGCACGCTCATCGGCTCGGCGATCTGCTGTCCGATCCGCCGGACCGGGTTGAGCGAGTGCATGGCGCCCTGGAAGACGATGGAGGCGCCCGCCCAGCGGACCGCGCGCAGGCGGCCCCAGCGCATGTCCAGGACGTTCTCGCCCTCCAGCAGGACCTCGCCGGAGATGCGCGCGGTCTCGGGCAGCAGGCGCAGCAGGGCCAGGGCCACGGTGGACTTGCCGCTGCCCGACTCCCCCGCCAGGCCCAGGGTGTCACCGGGGTCCAGGGACAGGTCCACGCCGCGCACGGCGGGGATGTCGCCGCCGCCCGTGCGGTAGGTGACGCGCAGGTCGCGGACGTCGAGGAGGGAGGTCAACGCTGCTCCCGGAGTCGCGGGTTGATGACGGATTCGAGGGCCCGGCCGCACAGTGTGAAGGACAGCGCGACCACGGCGATCGCCAGGCCGGGCGGAACCATGTACCACCAGATCCCGGAGCTGATCGCGCCCGCGTTGCGGGCCGCGTCCAGGATGCCTCCCCAGGAGATCGTCGTGGGGTCTCCCACGCCCAGGAAGGCCAGCGTGGACTCGGCGATGATCGAGGTGGCCACGAGCAGGGTGGTCTGGGCGAGCACGACCGGCATGACGTTGGGCAGGACGTGCCAGAGCATGACGTGGCCGTGGCCGCCGCCCAGGGCGCGGGCCCGCTCCACGTAGGGGCGCGCCTCCACCGCGAGGGTCTGGGCGCGCACCAGGCGCGCCGTGGCGGGCCAGACGGTCAGGCCGATGGCGATGATGATGGTTCCGGTGCCGCGCGGCAGCACGGCGGCCAGCGCGACGGCCAGGACGAGCGTGGGCAGGACCAGGAACCAGTCGGTGACGCGCATGAGCGCGGAGGACACGAACCGCCCCGCGGGGCCGCCGGAGGCGCCGAAGTGCCCGGCGGTGACCCCGACCAGGGTGCCCAGGACCACGGAGACGGCCGTGGCCAGGAAGCCCACCGTGAGCGAGACCCGTGAGCCCCAGACGACCAGGTCCAGGATGGAGCGGCCGAAGTTGTCGGTGCCGAGCGGGAACCGCGCGCTGGGCTCCTCGTAGGCGGTGCCCGGCGCGCCGGTGACGGTGAGGTCGGCCTGGTCGACGAAGAGCGGCGCGGTCAGGGCCAGGGCGCCGATGGCCAGCAGCGCGGTCAGGCCGACCAGCCCGGCCCGGTTGCGGGCGTACTCGCGGGCGAAGCGGCGCAGGGCCTCCTGACGGCGTCTGCGGGCCAGGACGCGGGGCGAGGGCGGTGCGGTCGTCGGCGGCGGTGCGGTCGCCGTGGCGGCGCCCTCCGACCGGGCGGAGGGGCCTTTCTCCCCGTCGCTCGGGCTGCCGGGCGTCCCGGCGGGGGCGTTCACGGGCGCACCCGGGGGTCGAGCAGCGGGTACACCAGGTCGGCGAGCAGGTTCATGAGGATCACCGAGGCCGCGAACACCACGAACAGGCCCTGGACGAGGCCGAGGTCGGGTACGCGCAGGCCGGAGTAGAAGAGCTGTCCGAGGCCGGGCCAGGAGAACACGGTCTCCACGAGGATCACCCCGGACACGACCTGTCCGAGGTTGAGGAACAGGAGCGTCACCGTGGGCAGCAGGGCGTTGGGCACGGCGTGCCTGCGCCGCACCAGGGCGTCGCGCAGGCCCTTGGCGCGCGCGGTGGTGAGGTAGTCGGCGCCCTTCTCGTCCATGAGCGAGGAGCGCATGATCATCAGGTACTGGGCGTAGATGACCGCGACCATGGTGGTGACGGGCAGCACCATGTGCCAGGCGGTGTTCAGCACGGTCTCCAGGCCCCCGCCGGTGCGGGGGTCGACCATGCCGCCGGTCGGGAACATGCCGGGCACGAACCCGCGCCCCGAGGCCAGGAAGACGATGAGCAGCAGGCCGAGCCAGAACGTGGGCACCGACCAGAAGAACAGGGCGACGGCGGTGTTGGCCCGGTCCGAGCGGCTGCCCGGCCTCCAGCCCGCCCGGGCGCCCAGGAACAGGCCCAGCAGCGCGGCGATGACCGTGCCGGTCCCGGCGAGCAGGATGGTCGGGCCGAGCCGGTCCAGGATGAGTTCGGCGACGGGTTCGTGGTACTGGAAGGACTCACCCAGGTCGAGGCGCAGCAGGCCGAGCGCGTAGTCGAGGAACTGCTGCCACAGCGGCTGGTCGAGCCCGAACTGGCGGCGCAGCTCCTCGCGCTGCTCGGCGGTGACCTCGCGGCCCTCGGTCATGGCGCGCACGGGGTCGCCGGGCAGGATCCGGAAGAGGAAGAACCCGGCGACGACCACGGCGGCCAGGGAGACCACCGCGGTCGTCAGGCGTCCGGCCACGTAGCGCGCGGCGCGCCGGGCGCGGCCCGGTCCGGCGGGTTCGGCCGGGGAGGGGGCGGTGATCGCCTCCTCCCCGGGCGGGCCTCCCGCGGCGGTGGGAGTAGTGGTCACTCGCGGTCCTCCATGGTGGAACGTCGGCGCAGCAGCAGGAAGCCCCCGACCGCGGCGAGGACGAGCACGACGGCCCCGACGCCGATCCAGACCCCGGCGGAGGGACCGGAGGCCGCGCCCGCGGTCCGCTCGGCGGCGGGTTCGGCCGACCACCAGGCCCAGTAGCCGTCCTGTCCCCAGATGTTGCCGCCCTCGGCGGGCTCGTACTGGATGGAGGCGATGTGGTCGGTGCGGTAGGCCTCCATGATGTTGGGGTAGGCCAGCACGTTCACGACGGCCTCGCGGTAGAGGACCTCCTGGAGCTGGTGGATGATCTCCGCGCGGGCCTGGCGGTCGTACTCGGCGAGCTGGGCCTCGTAGAGCTCGTCGTACTCCTCGTCGCAGAAGTAGGCGTCGCCCTGCATGGTGCCCGGCTCGGTGGGCAGGGCGCCGCAGGTGTGGATGCTCAGCACGTAGTCGGGGTCGGGGTTGACCGTCCAGCCGGTGAAGATGAGGTCGTACTCGCCCGCGAAGAGGGCGTCGCTGAGCACGCCGGGGTCGACGGTGAGGTTCTCCACCTCGATGCCGATGTCGGCCAGGCGCTCGACGATGACCAACCCGGTGTTGACGTTGTCGGGCCGGTCCTGGTGGACGTGCATGCGCAGTTCGAGGCGGTCGCCCTCGGGTGAGACGCGCACGCCGTCCTCACCCCGCTCGTACCCGGCCTCGTCGAGCATGGCGTTGGCCGCCTCGGGGTCGAAGTCGAGGACGGCCTCCTCGCCCTCGGGCGCCCAGTGGAAGTCCTCGTAGCGGGGCGGGATGTAGCCGCCCGCGGCCACGGCCTCGCCGCCGTGCGCCTTGTCGACGATCTCCTGGTTGTCGATGGCCATGACGATGGCCTGGCGCAGGGTGCGGTCGGCGAGGGCGGGGTGCCCGTCGCCGAACTCCTCCCCGTCCTGGGTGACCGCGCCGGGGTTGATGGTGAAGGCCTGGAAGCGCTTGCCGTCGGCGATGTTGACCCGGACGTCCTGCGCCGACTCCAGCGCTGCGGCCTGCGCCTGGGTGAGTTCGTAGACCAGGGAGACCTCACCGCTGCGCAGCGCCTCCACCGCGGCGTCCTTCTCGGAGTAGTAGCGCAGGACGACCCGCTCGAAGGCGGGTGCGCCGCGCCAGTGGTCGGGGTTGGCCTCCAGGGTGATGGAGCGGCCCCGGTCGTGGCCGGTGAGGACGAAGGGGCCGCTGCCGACGGTCGGGAAGTCCTCGTTGCCGTAGTCGGCGAAGGCGTCGCCCTCGCGCTCCAGGATCGGCTCCCAGACGTGCCTGGGGACGATCGGGACGTTGAGGGAGGTCATGGTGGCCTGCGGCTCGTCGAGTTCGATGACCACGGTGTGGTCGTCCTCGGCGGTGACCGTGTCGAAGCCGGAGACGTAGTTGCCGTTGGCGACGGCCGCGGCCTCGTTCTCCATCATGGTGGTGAAGGTCCAGACCACGTCGTCGGCGGTCAGGGGCTCGTCGTCGGAGAACCGGACGCCCTCGCGCAGGTGGAAGGTCCAGGTGAGGCCGTCGTCGCTGGACTCCCAGGACTCGGCGAGGGAGGGGGCGGGTTGGTTCGTCTGGGGGTCGACCGTGACGAGGGAGTCGTAGACGTGGCGCAGGACGTTGGTGGTGATCGCGAGCTGCGCGGTGAAGGGGTTGAAGGAGTCCACCTGCTGGGAGGTGGCGATGCTGAGGGTCTGGCCGTCGGAGGTGTCCGCGGCGGCGGGGGCCGCGGCGGTGCCCGCCAGGAGGAGCAGCGCGGCGGCCGTGGCGGCGGTGCGGCGCGGGGCCCGGCGCGGGA
>NZ_QPFC01000400.1:0-4645 GCF_003427465.1 Nocardiopsis sp. TNDT3
GCCGCGGCGAGGACCTCGCCGCGGCCTTCCTCCGACGCGCCGGGATGCGGGTGGTCGCCCGCAACTGGCGCATCCCCGACGGGGAGATCGACATCGTCGCCCGGGACGGCCCCGTCCTGGTCGTCGCGGAGGTCAAGACCCGTACCTCCGTCCGGCACGGGCACCCGGTGGAGGCCATCACCCCCGACAAGAGGCGCCGCCTGCGCCGCCTCGGACACGCCTGGGCGGTCCGGCACCGGGTGCCCGCCCACCCCCTGCGTGTGGACGGCGTCTGCGTCCTGATCAGCGGCGGGCGCGTGTTCGTCTCCCATGAGCGGGGGATGGCATGATGACGCTCGCCCGCACCCGCTGCATCGCCCTGCTGGGCGTCCAGGGGCACATCGTCGAGGTGGAGGTGCACCTGGGCGGCGGCGACTTCGGGGTGACCCTGGTGGGGCTGCCCGACGCCGCGCTCCGCGAGGCCAGGGACCGCATCCGCGCCGCCGTCGTCAACAGCGGCGAGGAGTGGCCCAGCGGCCAGATCGTCATCAGCCTGTCCCCGGCCAGCCTGCCCAAGTCCGGGAGCCTGTTCGACCTGGCCATCGCCGCCGCCGTCCTCGCCGCGGCGGGCTCGGTGCCGGTGGAGCGGCTGGAGGACAGCGTCCTCATCGCGGAACTCGGCCTGGACGGCCGGGCACGGCCGGTGCTGGGGGTCCTCCCGGCGGTCGTGTCGGCCGCCGAGCAGGGCTACCGCAGGTTCGTCGTCGCGCGGGGGAACGCCGCCGAGGCCCGGCTGGTGCCCGGCGCCGAGGTGACGGCGGTGGACAGCCTGATGGACCTGTGCCAGTGGCTGCGCGGGGAGTACTTTCCCGAGGCGCACGAGGCGGAGGCCGTGCCCCGTCCCCGGGAGCCGCGCGGCCAGGGGCCCGACCTGTCCGACGTCCTGGGGCAGCCGGTGGCCCGCCGCGCGGTGGAGATCGCCGCGGCCGGCGGCCACAACCTCATGATGCTGGGGCCTCCCGGCACCGGCAAGAGCCTGCTCGCCGAACGCCTGCCCACCGTGCTGCCCCCGCTCAGCCCCGCCGAGGCGCTGGAGGCCACCGCGATCCACTCGGTGGCGGGCATGCTGCCGCCCGGCGCGCCCCTGGTCACCGCGCCCCCCTTCGCGGCTCCGCACCACACCTCCACCCGGGCCTCGATCATCGGCGGGGGCAGCGGCTACCCCACGCCCGGCTGGGTGTCCAAGGCCCACCGCGGCGTGCTCTTCGTCGACGAGGCCCCGCAGTTCGGGCGCGGGGTGCTGGACTCCCTGCGCGAACCCCTGGAGCGCGGCGAGGTGGTCCTGGCCCGCGCCTCCTCGACGGTGACCTTCCCGGCCCGCTTCCAGCTGGTGATGGCCGCCAACCCCTGCCCCTGCGCCAAACCCGGCGCCCTGTGCACCTGCCCCGCCGGTGAGCGGCGCCGCTACTTCTCCCGCCTGTCCGGGCCCCTGCTGGACCGGATCGACCTCAAGGTGGAGCTGCAACCGGTGTCGAGGGCCGAGCTGCTCGCCGACCGCGCCTTCGCCGAGTCCTCCGAGGTGGTGGCCGCCCGGGTGGAGAAGGCCCGCGCCCGCGCCGCCGAGCGGCTGGCGCACACGCCCTGGACCACCAACGCGGCCATCCCCGGGGCGCAGCTGCGCCGGGAGTTCCCGGTGGAGACCGCCGCGCTGCGGGTGCTGGGCAGAGCGATGGACCTCGGACAGATCAGCGCCCGGGGGGTGGACCGCGCCCTGCGGGTCGCCTGGACCCTGGCCGACCTCGCCGACCGGGACCGCCCCGGCGAGGAGGAGGCGGCCTACGCCTTCGCGCTCTGGGCGGGGCGCGCGTGGTGAACACGGACACGACGGAGGAGAGCGGGGGGACGGTGCGGGACGCGGAGGACGAGGCGGACGCGCGGGCGCGGGCCTGCCTGACGGCGGTGGCCCCGCCGGGGGACCTGTGGCTGGGGGCGATGCTCGCCGAGCACGGCGCGGAACGGGTGTGGGCGCTGCTGGCGGCGGGGGCGCACCCGCCGCCGGTGCCTGTCGAAGCCGGGGAGGACGGCCCGGGACCGGAGGCGCAGACCCTTCTGGAACGCAGGTGGGCGCGGTGGGGCGCCGCGGCGCGGGCGGTGGACCCCGACGGGCTGCTCGGCGACTCGGCGGCGGCCGGCATCCGCTTCGTGGCCCCGCGGGACCCCGAGTGGCCGGGCCGCCTCGACGAACTGGACCTGCCCGGAGGGCGGCGCTCGCACGGACTGTGGGTGCGCGGCGCGGGGGACCTGCGTCACCTGTGCCTGCGCTCGGTGGCCGTGGTGGGCGCGCGCTCGGCCACGCCCTACGGGGAGCACGTGGCGGCGGAGATGGCCTACGAGCTGGCCGAGCGCGCGGTCGTGGTGGTCTCCGGCGGCGCCTACGGGATCGACGGGGCCGCGCACCGGGCGGCCCAGGCCCACGGCGGCACGGTCGTGGTGCTGGCCTGCGGGCTGGACGTGGACTACCCGCGCGGGCACGCGGGCCTGTTCGCCGACGTCGCCCGCACCGGGGTGCTGGTGAGCGAGCGGCCGGTGGGCGCCACCCCGCGCGCACCGGACTTCCTCGTACGCAACCGGCTGATCGCCGCGCTCACCCCGGGCACGGTGGTGGTGGAGGCCGGACGGCGTAGCGGTGCCCTCAACACCGCCTCGCACGCGGCCGAGCTCAACCGGGCGCTGATGGCGGTCCCCGGCCCGGTCACCTCGGGGATGTCGGTGGGCTGCCACCTGCTGCTCCGAGACTGGAACGCGAGCTGCGTCACCTGCGCGGACGACGTCGTCGCCCAGGTGAGCGCGCTGGGTGAGCTGCCGCCGGAGTCCGGGCCGCTGCGGGTGTCGGCCGAGCTCGACCAGGACAGCGCCCGCGTCCTGGCGGCGGTGCCCAGGTCCGGCGCCGGGCCCGCGGTGATCGCCGTGGCCAGCGGGACCCGTCTGGAGAGGACCCTGCGCTCCCTGGGGATGCTGGCCGCGGCCGGACTGGTGGAGCGCTGTCCGTCGGGCTGGCGGCTGCCGCAGTGAGCGGGCGGAGGCCGCGACCGGCAAGCCGGTTCCCGGCGTGCGCCGCGGGGTCGGGGCGGTCAGGGGCCGCCGGACGGCCGCCGGGGCCGTGCGGCACCGTGGACGGCTACGGCCGCCGGGCCTGGCGAAGACGGGTCCCGCGCGCCGCGTACGCTCCGTGGTCCGCTCCCGCCACATCCGGTCTTCGGCCCGGGCGGGGCGAAGCGGTGGCGGAACTCCATCCGGGCTACCCGCGGTCCCGGGGGCGGCACGCGCGGGGGCGGAGCCGGTACGCGGTCCCGGGGGCGGCACGCGGACCGGCGTGCGGCGACGGTAGCGCGCCCCGCATGACGGGTACGGTGACGCCATGACCAAACCCTACAGTGACGCCCTGGTGGCGGACGGGCCGCTGTTGTTCGTCTCCGGACAGACCCCCGAGGGGCCCGGGGGAGAGGTCGCCGGGGACATCGGGGGGCAGACGCGCCAGATCTTCCGCAACCTGGAGGCCGTCCTGTCCCGCCACGGCGCGGATCTGGGCCACCTGGTCAAGCTCACCTACTACCTGCGCCACATCTCCGACCTGGAGGAGTTCCGCTCCGCCCTGCTGGAGTGCCTGCCCGACGGGCACCTGCCCGCCGCCTCCCTGGTGGAGGTGAGCGGACTGGTCGACCCCACCCACCTCGTGGAGGTCGAGGGGGTCGCCTGTCTGCCCTCCGGGAGGTAGGCGTGCTGGAGAGCTTCGCCGCGCACCTGTCGGGCGAGCTGGGGCGCTCGCCCCACACCGTGCGCGGCTACCTGGCCGACCTGCGCTCCCTCCTGGCACACCTGGAGGAGCGGGGGCGGAGCGTGCGGGACCTGGACGTGGACCTGGTGCGCGGGTGGCTGTCCCGTGCCCGCGACGCGGGCGCGAGCCGCGCCACCGTGGCCCGCCGCGTGGCCGCCGTCCGCGCGTTCACCCGGTTCCTGCACCGCGAGGGCGTGCTGGCGGCCGACCCCGGCCCGCGCCTGGCCAGCCCGGCGCAGCAGCGCTCCCTGCCCACGGTGCTCGACGAGCGCCAGGCCGCCGCGGCGCTCGCGGGGGAGACCGAGGGCACCCCGACCGGCCTGCGCCGCCGCGCGGTGGTGGAGACGCTCTACGCCACCGGCGTGCGCGTCGCCGAGCTGTGCGCTCTGGACCTCGCCGACGTGGACCGCGAACGCGACACCGTGCGCGTCCTGGGCAAGGGGGCCAAGGAGCGCACGGTTCCCGTGGGCGGTCCGGCCCTGGACGCCCTCGACGCCTGGCTGAGCGGCGGCCGCCCGGAGATGGCGGGCGCCACCAGCGGCTCCGCGCTGTTCCTGGGGGCGCGGGGCGGCCGCCTGGGCGTCCGCCAGGCCCGCGAGGACGTGCACGCCCACCTGCGCGCCGTCGGTGCGGACAGCGCGCCGCACGGTCTGCGGCACAGCGCGGCCACCCACCTGCTCAACGGCGGCGCCGACCTGCGCAGCGTGCAGGAGTTCCTGGGCCACGCCAGCCCGCGCAGCACGCAGATCTACACCCACGTGTCCGTGGAGCGCCTGCGCGACACCTACCGCCGGGCCCACCCCCGCGCCTGACCGCTCCCCGCGCCGCCTC
>NZ_QPFC01000401.1:0-3981 GCF_003427465.1 Nocardiopsis sp. TNDT3
CGCAGCGGCGGGTCGTTCTCGGTGGTCCGGCCGCTGCGCGGGTAGCTGCCCAGGAAGCGCACGTCCCGGCACACCCGCCGGATGCCCATGAGGGCCTCGCCGACCCGGGCCTCGGCCACGTGTCCCTCGGCGTCGATGCAGAAGCAGTAGCTGCCGAGCCGGTCGCCGGTGGGGCGCGACTCCAGCCGGGTGAGGTTGACCCCGCGCACGGCGAACTGGTTGAGCACCTCGATCAGGGCACCGGGGTGGTCGTCGGCGATGAAGGCGACGAGCGAGGTCAGGTCGGCTCCGGTGGGCCCGGGCAGGACGCCGGGCCGGGACAGGTAGATGAAGCGGGTGGCCGCGTCGGAGCGGTCGCCGATACCGGAGGCCAGGGCGTGCAGGCCGTAGCGCTCCCCGGCGATCACGGCGCAGATGGCCGCGTCGTAGGGCGCGCCGGGCTCGGAGACGGCGCGCGCGGCGGCGGCCGTGGAGGAGACGGTGTGCGTGTCCGCGTCGGGCAGGTTGCGGGAGAGCCAGCCCCGGCACTGGGCGAGGGCGTGGGGGTGGGTGGCCACCCGCTTGACGTCCTCCAGCACCGTCCCGCCCCGCGCGAACAGGGAGAACTCGACCGGGACCGCGGTCTCGCCGGTGACGAGGAGCGGGTCGCCGTTGACGAGTTCGGCGATGGTCGCGGTGACACCGCCCTCGACCGAGTTCTCCAGGGGGACGACTCCGCCGTCGACCGCGCCGGAGCGGACCGCGTCGAAGACCGCGGCTACCCCCTCGCAGGGAACGCGGGCCTCGTCGGGCGCGTCCGGACGCAGGTTGCGCAGTGCGGCTTCGGTGAAGGTGCCCTCGGGGCCGAGGTAGGCGTAGCGGTTGGGCATAACACCAGGCTATACGGACCGGTGCGCCGGGGGCGGCGGTTCGGGACACGACGCGGGCCCGGGGCCGGGGCCGGGCCGGAGTCCGGGCCGCGTCGGAGCGGTCATCCGCGCGCCTCCGGCGCGGGGGCCTCCGCCTCCCGGGTGCCCTCCCCGCCGGTCCCCTCGTCGGTCGGGGCCTCCGGGCGCGGCTCGGCGGCCGTCGCGGTCCCGGTGGCCGAAGTCCCCGTGCTCCCCGCCGCGGCGGCGGAGGGCCCCGGCCGCACCGTGACGTTGGCGGAGGCGATGGGCCTCGCCGCTCCGACACCCGACCGCACGGCCTGGACGGGGGGCCGACGGTCGGCGCCGGCGCGCCCGATGGTCCTGCGGATCACGGAGACGAGGCCGCGGGGCTCCTGCTCCTCCCGGCCGCCGCCCGGGACTGCCGGGTTGAACGAGGCTGCCGGAGCGGTTGAGGCGGGCCGGACGGCCGAGACTCCCGTGCCGGTTGAGGCCGGCATGACCTCGGAAGCCTCTCGGCTGTCATCCGCGACGGGCTTGGTGGCGCGGGCCGTCCGTGCTGACGGGCCCGCCGGAGCCGGTTCCGCGTTCTCCCGGGTCGCGCCCGTGCCGTTCGGGGCGGCTGAGGCTGCCGGAGCGTCTTCCACGTCCTCCCGACCGTCGTCCGCGACGGACGGGACGGCTGAGGTTGTCGGAGCGGCCGAGGCGGTCCGGGCAGCCGAGTCGCCCGTACCGGTTGAGGCTGCCGGGTGGGCCTCGCGCCGCTCCCGGTCCGATCCCTCGTCAACCGCCTCCGCGCCCTCACGCGCGCCCCGCTCCTCGTCCCGGGCTGGCGGGGACCCGGGCTCCTCCCGAGGCGCGGACGGAGTCACCGGCCGGCCCCCGGCGGAGGAAGCCGCCCGCGCCGGGGGGCCTCCCGCGGTCGCGGCGGCGCCGACGCCCTCCCCCAGGCGTGCCGACCGGACGACCCGGTACTCCTCCGGGCTGAGCAGGGTGTCGCACTCCCCGCCCACCACCGCCTTGGCGTAGGTGCGCGACTCGGTGCGCCCGTTGATGGAGGTGACGACGACGCCGTCACCCTCGCTGTTGAGCAGCGCCAGGGAGAAGGAGCGGGCGCCCGACATCTCCTCCAGGGCGTCGTAGTGGAGCACCGCCACGTCGCGCACGGCGAAGGGGTCCACGCCCGAGGCGCTGACCGCGGCCGCCCGCTGGGCGAGTGCCTGGGACTCGCTGCCGACCGCACGGGTCCTGGACAGCGCGTGCCAGCCGAGGGCGAGCGCGCCCAGTCCCGAGAGCATTCCCGTCAAAGCCAGGATCGTAGTGAACACGGAGCGAGCGTATAGCTACACACTGCACCCATGTGGCTACTTCGGGCGGTTTCTCCAAGTCATGTGCCCGATTTTGCGGGACAGTTGCCGTCCCGCCGTGCGTGTGCGCTCACGGGTCCGCTCCCACCCGCGCCGCACGGTGGGCCGCAGCTCGCGCACCGCCAGGGCACGGGCCACGTCCGCGAACTGGTGGGCACGGTGCAGCTGCGCGCGCAGGTCGGTGCCGGTGGCCCGGTGCTCCAGCGGCACCTCCACCTCCAGCACCCGGTAGCCCGCCCGCAGCACGTCGATGGTCAGGCCGGTCTCCACGCCGAAGCCGGGGGCCAGCGGCCTGGCCGCCTCGAAGGCCGCGCGCGTGAGGCAGCGCTGGCCGTTGAGGGGCTGCTCGGGCTCCCACCCGGTGGCCTTGCGGACGCCGCCGCGCGCGAGGCGCACCACGAACCCGTGGCCGCCCAGGCGCATGCGGGTCGCGGGGAAGAGGGCGATGGTCATGTCGGCCTTGCCGTCGCGGACCGGTTCGACGAGCGGCGCCGCCTCCGCGGCGGTCGCCTCCAGGTCGGCGTCCAGGAACAGCAGGTGTCGGGGGGAGCGCGGGGACCCGTCCCCCGCCTCGTGCTCCTCGATGAGCCGGACGCCCTCCGCGCCCGTCTCCATCGCGGCCCCCTTGCCGCGGTTGCGGCTGTGCCTGATCACCCGGGCCCCGGCGTCGAGCGCGAGTTCGGCCGTGCGGTCGGCGGAGCCGTCGTCGACCACGACGACCAGGTCCACCCCGGGCAGTGCGCGGGCGGCCTCGACGGTGCTGCCCACGCGCACCGCCTCGTCCTTGGCGGCGATGACCACGGCGATCGCGGCCCCCTCGGGACCGGAGCCCTCCCCACGAAGCACGCGTGTCCCGTCTACTGGGCGGTGCCGGTTCCCGCGGCCACCGGCAACGCGTCGAGATCGGGGTGGATGACGAACACCGCGTCGAGCCCGGTGACCTCCAGGACCTTGGTCACCGCGGGCCTCGGAGCCACGAGTTCCAGATCGCCGTCCTTGTCGCGGGAGCGCTTCATGGCGGAGAGCAGCACGCTGATGCCGGTCGAGTCGCAGAACTCCACCCGCGACATGTCGACGACCAGCCGTCGCGCCCCGTCCTCCAGGGCTCCGATGAGCTCGTCACGCAACTGGGGCGCCGTGTACAGGTCGATCTCACCGCCAACGGTTACCACCGCGACGTCTTGCTGAGACCGGCTTGATATCTTCAACTCCACAGTCGTGACTGTAGCGGCCCCACCAGCGCCGGGCCACCTCGTTGGCGGTGTTTCGCGACATCGGTGACGTTCCTCCGCCGGTGGCGGCGCCGCCGCGCGGCGGCCTCCCTCAGAGCAGGGCGCTGCGGGCCCTGGTGTCCTCCGCGACGCCCAGCCGCAGCTCGACGACGTCGGCGGCGTCCGGGTACGAGCTCGCCCCGAAACCCTCCGGGAGTCCCCGGGCCGTGTCCTCCTCCTCGGCGGCCGAGCCCTCGGCGGGGATCTCCAGGACCGCCCACACCGTGGTGGTGGTCGCGTCCATCTCGGTGCCCCAGCGGCCGGACAGGGACTGGACGATGCCCAGGCCCCGGCCGCCCAGGCCGGAGATCGAGGGCCGGGCCACCCGGGGCATGGTGCTGGATCCGCCGTCGCGGACGGCGATCTCCACCCAGCCGCACGCCCCCGAGCCGCGGTCCACCTCGGCCCGCCAGGACACGCCGACGCTGTCCTCGGGGTTCTCGGGGGTGGGCAGGGGGCGGGCGTGGCGGAGGGCGT
>NZ_QPFC01000402.1:0-4517 GCF_003427465.1 Nocardiopsis sp. TNDT3
GGGGAAGGCCCGTGTCCGGCTCACGCCGGGCGCGGGCCTTCCCCGGTTCGGGCGGGGCATCGTCGGTTCTCTTCGGCGCAGTGGCCCACGCCACAGGTTCGGGGTCTTGAGTGTGCCGCGACGGCACAGCCTTTGCTGGAACACGGTTCACCCCGCGTTCCCGGCACGGCCGGGAGGCGGGGGGAACGGCACCACCCGACCCGAACACCGATGGGAGGCCAGACGGTCATGCGCCGCAGCGCCACGGTCTACTTCGCCTCGTACGGGCTGTCGTTGTTGGGCAAGGGCATCGCCGGCGTGGTGATGCCGCTGCTCGTCCTGGAACGCACCGGCGACGTGCTGGCGGCGGGCGTGCTCGCGACCGCGTCCACGGCGGCCTCCGCCCTGGCGGGGCTCGTCTGCGGTCTGATCGTGGACCGGATCGACCGCCGCTGGGTCTCGGTGGTCTCCGACCTGCTCGCCGCCCTGTCGGTGGCGGCGCTGCCGGTCGTCGACGCCCTGTGGGGCCTGAACATGGCCTGGTTCCTGGCCCTGGCCGTCGTGGGGGCGGTGATCCGCGTGCCCGGGATGACGGCTCAGGAGACGCTGCTGCCCGCCCTGGCCCGACTCGGAGCCGACCGGCCGGGTGGTCGGGGTGGTCGGGGTGGCGCCGCCGGTCCGGGGAGGCTGGACCGGCTGATCGCCACCCGCGAGACCATGGGCAGCGTCCTGCTGCTGGCCGGTCCCGGCCTGGGCGGGCTGCTCGTGGGGCTGCTCGGGCTGTCCTCGGCGCTGCTGCTGGTGACCGCCGTCACGAGCCTGCTCGCCGCGGCCACGACCCTCCTGCTGGACCCGCGGACCGGTCGGATCGACCGTCGGCGCCCCGATCCGGCCGACACCGCTGAGGCCTCCGGCGCGGCCGCACCTGGCGGCTCGGTGCGCCGGGCGGTGACCGACCTGCTGGAGGGATGGCGGTTCCTGGGCCGCACCCGGCTCCTGCTCGGCACCACTGTGATCGGCGCGGTGCTCGTCGCCGTCCTGAGTTCGCTGCAGACCACCCTCATGCCCGCCTACTTCACCGGTCAGGGGCTTCCCGGGCTCACCGGGCTGACGCTGAGCGCGCTCGCGGCGGGCAGCATCGCCGGGTCCGCGCTCTACGCCGCCACCGCCGGGCGGGTCCGCCGCCGCAGCTGGTTCGTCCTCGGCATGAGCGGCACCCTGGTCGGGTTCGGCGCGGTCGGCACCATGGCCTCCCCGTGGCTGGTGCTGGGCGCCGCGGCCCTGGTGGGGATGACCTTCGCACCGGCCTCGGCGGTGCTCGGCGTCCTGACCGTCGAGGCCACCCCGGACCGCATGCGCGGCCGGGTCCTGGGGGCGCAGAACACGGTCATGCTCGCCGCGCCCGCCCTCACCAGCGCCCCGCTCGCGGCCGTGGCCGCCGCGGCCGGGCTGCCCGTCGCCGGAGCCGTCCTCGCCGTGCTGGCGGGCGTCACGGCGGTCGCCGCCCTGGTCGCCCCGGTGTTCCGCTCGCTGGACGACCCGCGGGGGCGGGAGCCGGTCGGCCCCGAAGGGCGTCCGCGGCCCCGGGAACGGACGTCCCCCGAACTCGCGCTCGCGGACACCGTCCCCCACGCGCCGGACGTCCGCGCGGTGGGGGAACGCGGGGAACGCACCGCCGACCGGTGAGCGGGCGTGGAGTCGCCGCTCTTTCCGAGGGGGGAGCGGTTTCGGACTGGGCGCTCCGAGGGAGGTTTCGATGAGGGCCGTGGCCTGTTCGGTCAGGCTCTCACGTGCGAAGATGTATTTTCTGGTCGAAAGATGGCACGGCGGGCGGGGAGTCGTGAGACGAACGGCTGCCGTGCCGGATTCCGGGGTGCTGCCATGACGGTGCAACACGCGTCCAACGAGCTGATGGTCTCCCTCGTGCGGGCCGGACACCTGGCCACCTTCGAGGAACTACCCGCACTCGTGGCCAAGAAGGCCGACAGCGCCGGGCTCTCCCAGGCGCGCATCTACCTGGCCGACCACCAGCAGCAGGTCCTGCGCGAGGTCACGGGAGAGGGCATCGACGCCCACCGGGGCGGTGAGGACCTGCTGGTGGACGACTCCCCGGCCGGTCAGGCCTACGTCACGGGTGTGACGGTGCGGATGGAGGACGAGCAGCGCTACTGGGTGCCGGTCCTGGACGGCGCCGAGCGCCTGGGCGTGCTGCACGTGAGCTACCCGGGCGACCCCGACCGCTCGGCGATGCGCGACCTGGCCTCCATGGTGGCGCTGCTGGTCATCGCCAAGCGCTCCAACAGCGACGCCTACGCCCGGCTGATCCGCACCAAGCCCATGTCGGTCTCGGCGGAGATGCAGTGGACGCTCATGCCGCCCGGCACCTTCGCCGACTCGCGGGTGACGATCTCGGCCGCCACCGAACCGGCCTACGACAACGCCGGGGACTCCTTCGACTACGCCCTGGACGGGGAGACCGCCCACCTGGCGATGTTCGACGCCATGGGCCACGACACCGCCGCCGGGCTCATCGCGAACCTGGCCGTGGGGGCCTTTCGCAACGAGCGCCGCAAGGGCACCCCGCTGGTCGACGTGTGCCGGGGGGTGGAGCACACCCTGATCCAGGAGTTCGTGCGCACCCGATTCGCCACCGCGATCCTGGCCGAGCTGAACATGGCCACCGGGGAGCTGTACTGGGTCAACTGCGGGCACCTGCCGCCGGTGCTCATCCGGGGCGAGGAGGTCCGCGACCTGGAGTGCGAGCCCTCCCACCCGCTGGGGATGGACCTGGGGCTGCCGGTGACGGTGTGCCGCGAACAGCTCGAACCCGGCGACCGGCTGCTGCTGTACACCGACGGCATCATCGAGGCGCGCGACTCCGAGGGGCGCGAGTTCGGTGTGGAGCGGTTCGTGGACTTCGTCATCCGCCACCAGGCCGACAACATGCCGGTTCCCGAGACGCTGCGGCGCCTGGTGCACGCGGTGCTGGAGTACCACCACGGCAGGTTCGGCGACGACGCCACGGTGCTCTTCTGCGAGTGGCACGGCTGACCCGCAGTTCCCGGCGCGGTCCCGTTCGCGGCGGGCGGCGGCCGGCCCTCTCCGTTCACCCGCGGTGGGTGTCGCGCGGAGCGGTGTGCGGCCTGCGGGAGTGGTACGCGGTGCGTCGCCCGAAGGGCGGGCGATGCGGCGGGTACGCGGGACGGGCCGGTGGTGCCGCCCGTTACGTCGAGGGACGGGAGTGCCGTGGACGTTTCGCGCGGCACGTAGAATCCGCCCATAACACGCGGGCAGGACAACAGAATCCGGGGTGTGGCGTGGCGGAGATGGTGCACGTGGTCGTTCCGGTACTCGCCGTGGTGGCGACAGGTCTGTTCGCCGGGTTGTTCTTCGCGTTCTCGATCGCGGTGATGCCGGGTCTGCGCAGGTCCGGGGACCGGGCGATGATCGAGGCGATGCAGGGGATCAACGTCGCCATCCTCAACCCGTTCTTCGCCGTGGTCTTCATCGGCGCCCCGGTGGCGGTGCTGGCCTGCGCCGTGCTCCACGCCAGCGTCGGCGCGACCGCCTCCGCCGTGTGGTCGGGGGCGGCGCTGCTCTGCCTGGTCGTGGCCCTGGTGTCCACCTTCGCGGTCAACGTCCCGCGCAACAACGTCCTGGACCGGCAGGGCCCGGCCGAGCGGATCGCGGACCCGGCCGCCGTGCGCGCCGACTTCGAGCCGGTGTGGGTGCGCTGGAACAACGTGCGCACCCTGGCCTCCCTGGTCGCGTTCCTGTGCGTGGTCCTCGCGCTGCGCTGACCCCGGCGTACGCCCACCGCCAGACTCTCCCCCGCTCGTGCCCAGCCGGAACCCCCGAAACCCCGACGGCGGCCGGGCGGGGCGGGAAAACCCGTTGCGCACCGGCGGCGGGTGGATGATGCTCCCCCCCATGAGCACACAGCGCGCGGACATGTTCCTGGCCCCGGACGAGGACCCCCGCGAGGGCCGCCCCCGCCCCGTCGGCGAACGCGCCGTCCTGGTCGAGTTCCTGCACCTGCAGCGCACGACCCTGGAACTGAAGTGCTCGGGTCTGGACGCCGACGCGCTGGCCCGCCGTTCGGTGCCGCCCTCCACCATGTCCCTGCTGGGGCTGGTGCGGCACATGTCGGAGGTGGAGCGGGCCTGGTTCCGGTGCCGCCTGGGCGGGCGGAGCCGCGAGCAGGCGCCCCTGCTCTACGCCAGCGCGTCCGAACCCGACGGGGACTTCGACGGTGCGGTGGCCGATCCGGCCGTGGTGGAGGAGGCCTGGGCGACATGGCGGGCCGAGTGCGCCCACACCGACGCGTTCGTGGCCGGCGCCCCCGACCTGGAGAGCCCCGCCTGGACCGACCCCCACAACGACCGGGTGTGGGACCTGCGTCAGGTTCTGGTGCACATGGTGGAGGAGTACGCCCGCCACAACGGGCACGCCGACCTTCTGCGCGAGCGCGTCGACGGCCGCCGGGGCCAGTAGTCGGCTCCCGGCTCAGGCTCCGCGACACCCCGGCCCTCCCCCTC
>NZ_QPFC01000403.1:0-4017 GCF_003427465.1 Nocardiopsis sp. TNDT3
TGGGCCGCGAAGGGCACCCCCGGTCGCGGTGCCCAGTTTTTCAGCCCGTGGTGTAGACCACGAACGACACCGCGACATAGTGGCAGACGAACGCCGCGATGGTCAGCGAGTGGAAGATCTCGTGGAAGCCGAACCAGCGCGGCGCCGGGTCGGGCCACTTGAGCCCGTAGACCACCGCGCCCACGCTGTAGAGCACCCCGCCCACCAGGATGAGGATCCACGTCGCCGGGTGGGTGCCGCCGATCAGCTGGGGGATGAACAGCACCGCCACCCAGCCGATGGCCAGGTACAGCGCGGTGGACAGCCAGCGCGGTGCGTTGAGCCACAGCATCTTGAAGCCGACCCCGGCGATCGCCCCGCCCCAGATCAGCGCCAGCATGGCGGTGCGCAGTGTGCCTTCGAGCACGAGCAGCACGAACGGCGTGTAGGTGCCCGCGATGATCAGGTAGATGTTGGAGTGGTCCATGCGGCGCAGCACCTTCTGCGCGCCCGGCGACCAGCGCCCCACATGGTAGACCGCCGAGGTGGCGAAGAGCATCACCGCGCTGAGCGCGTACACGGCGCTGGCGATCATGGCGGGCGTGGTGGGGGAGAGGGACACCAGGACGATGCCCGCCGCCAGGGCGAGCGGGGCCGTCCCCAGGTGCAGCCAGCCGCGCAGCCGCGGTTTGACCGCCTCCAGCAGCTCCTCGGCCGCCGCCGCGGCCCTCTCGGGCACGGACGCGTCCGAGGGGGTGCCGGATCCCGGTTTCCGCCCGCCGTCGCGCGGGGCCCCGTGGTCCTTCCGGTCGGCCTCCGTACGCCCGGTACCCCGCGCCTGTTCCTCCGACACGCTGCACTCCTCCATCCCGCGGTCCGCCCCGCTGCGGGCCCACCCGAAGCCTAACCTACGGCTCCGTAGGTTACTGGTGGGTAGACCTGTGTTTCGCGGCACAGGCATTCTCCCGTGGCGGATGTGGCACAGGATTGGTCGTGTGCGCTCCCGTGGCGGAGTTCGCCGGGGAGCCGGAGCTTCCGGGTGCCTCGGCGCCTCCGTGAACAGGGGGTTCGTCTTCACTGGTGGCCCCGCGCGCCGGATCGGGGTGTCCGGAGGCTCCCCTTTCGCTGAACCATTGGTATAGACCTCTTTAATAGCTGTGAACTGGGGATATGACGAAAAAAGGGAGTTCATGGGCGAGTGATGATGCGGAGTGTGGATAGAGTCGCGCCCATCCGGGCACAGGCGCCGACCCAGCACTGCGCCGTCGAGAAGCGAGGGAGCACCCCCGTGGCCAAGTACGTCTACACGTTCACCGAGGGCAACAAGGACCTGAAGGATCTCCTCGGCGGTAAGGGGGCCAACCTCGCCGAGATGACCAACCTCGGCCTGCCCGTTCCCCCCGGGTTCACCATCACCACCGAGGCGTGCCGCCACTACCTCTCCCACGGCAGCATGCCCGCCGGACTCGACGCCGAGATCGAGGCCAACCTCCAGGAGCTGGAGAAGGCCATGGGGCGCCGCCTGGGCCAGGCCGACGACCCGCTCCTGGTGAGCGTGCGCTCGGGCGCCAGGTTCTCCATGCCCGGCATGATGGAGACCGTCCTCAACATCGGCCTCAACGACGAGTCCGTCATGGGCCTGGCCGCCCGGGGCGGTGACGAGCGCTTCGCCTGGGACTCCTACCGGCGTCTGATCCAGATGTTCGGCAAGACCGTGCAGGGCATCGACGGCGAGCTCTTCGAGGACGCCATCGAGGAGGTCAAGGCAGCCAAGGGCGTCACCAGCGACCTGGACCTGGACGCCGCCGACCTGCGCCGGCTCGTGGACCGCTTCAAGGAGGTCGTGCGCGAGCGCACCGGCGGCCCCTTCCCGAGCGACCCCCGCGAGCAGATGCTGCTCGCGGTCCGGGCGGTCTTCGACTCCTGGAACGCCCCCCGCGCCGTCCTCTACCGCCGCCAGGAGCGCATTCCCGCCGACCTCGGTACGGCCGTCAACGTCTGCTCCATGGTCTTCGGCAACCTCGGCATGGACTCGGGCACCGGCGTCGCCTTCACCCGCGACCCCGCCACCGGCCAGCCCGGCGTCTACGGCGACTACCTCCAGAACGCCCAGGGCGAGGACGTGGTGGCCGGGATCCGCAACACCGTCCCCCTCGCCGACCTGGAGGGGATCGACGCCTCCAGCTACGGGGAGCTGATGGGCATCATGGACACTCTGGAGAACCACTACCGCGACCTGTGCGACATCGAGTTCACCATCGAGCGCGGCAGGCTGTGGATGCTCCAGACCCGGGTGGGCAAGCGCACGGCCGCCGCCGCGTTCCGTATCGCCG
The DNA here is from genome assembly GCF_003427465.1 of Nocardiopsis sp. TNDT3. Taxonomy (NCBI): domain Bacteria; kingdom Bacillati; phylum Actinomycetota; class Actinomycetes; order Streptosporangiales; family Nocardiopsidaceae; genus Nocardiopsis; species Nocardiopsis sp. TNDT3. The sequence continues at coordinate 2,313 of NZ_QPFC01000403.1, forward strand.
ACCAGCTCGTGGACCAGGGTCTGATCACCCTGGACGAGGCGGTCCAGCGGGTCACCGGCGACCAGCTCGCCCAGCTGATGTTCCCCCGCTTCGACGAGGAGGCCCTCTCCGGGACGGACGTCCACCGCCTCGGCCGCGGCATGAACGCCTCGCCCGGCGCCGCCGTCGGCAAGGCCGTCTTCGACTCCTACACCGCCGTCAAGTGGTCGCGCAGCGGAGAGAGGGTCATCCTGTGCCGCCGCGAGACCAACCCCGACGACCTGGAGGGCATGATCGCCGCCGAGGGCATCCTCACCAGCCGCGGCGGCAAGACCTCGCACGCCGCCGTGGTCGCCCGCGGTATGGGCAAGACCTGCGTGTGCGGCGCGGAGGAGCTCGACATCGACACCAAGAACCGGCGCATGACCGCGCCCGGCGGCGAGGTGGTCGAGGAGGGCGACGTCATCTCCATCGACGGCACCAGCGGGGAGGTCCTCCTCGGCGAGGTCCCCGTGGTGGACTCGCCCGTCGTGCGCTACTTCGAGGGCGAGATCGACCCCGCCTCCGACGAGGCCGACGACCTCGTGCGCTCGGTGGACCGCCTCATGCACTACGTGGACGCCGCCCGCCGCATGCGCGTGCGCGCCAACGCCGACACCGCCGAGGACGCCGCCCGGGCCCGCCGCATGGGCGCGCAGGGGATCGGCCTGTGCCGGACCGAGCACATGTTCCTGGGCGACCGCCGCCAACTCGTGGAGCGGCTCATCCTCGCCGACACCGCGGAGGAGCAGGAGCAGGCCCTCGACGCGCTGCTGCCGCTCCAGCGCGAGGAGTTCGGCGGCATCCTGGCGGCGATGGACGGCCTGCCGGTGACCGTGCGCCTGCTGGACCCGCCGCTGCACGAGTTCCTGCCCGACATCACCGAGCTGTCGGTGCGCGTGGCCGTGGCCGAGGCGCGCGGGGAGAGCCACGAGAACGACCTGCGGGTGCTCCAGGCGGTGCACAAGCTGCACGAGCAGAACCCGATGCTGGGCCTGCGCGGCGTGCGCCTGGGCCTGGTCGTGCCGGGGCTGTTCACCATGCAGGTGCGCGCGATCGCCCAGGCCGCCGTCGACCGGATCGCCGCGGGCGGACGCCCCCGCCCCGAGATCATGATCCCGCTGGTGGGCACCGTGCAGGAACTGGAGATCATCCGCGAGGACGCGCTGCGCGTGCTGCGCGAGGTGGGCCGGGAGAACGGCGTCGAACTCGACTTTCCCGTCGGTACGATGATCGAGCTGCCCCGCGCCGCGCTGACCGCCGGGCAGATCGCCGAGAACGCCGAGTTCTTCTCCTTCGGCACCAACGACCTCACCCAGACGGTCTGGGGCTTCTCGCGCGACGACGTGGAGGCCTCCTTCTTCTCCGCCTACCTGGAGAAGGGCGTGTTCGGGGTCTCGCCCTTCGAGTCCCTGGACGTGGACGGCGTGGGCCGCCTCGTGCGCATCGCGGCGGAGGAGGGGCGCGCCGCGCGCCCGGGCATCAAGCTCGGGGTGTGCGGTGAACACGGCGGCGACCCCGCCTCGGTGCACTTCTTCCACCGCGTGGGCCTGGACTACATCTCGTGTTCCCCGTTCCGGGTACCCGTCGCCCGCCTGGAGGCGGGCCGGGCCGCCGGACACACCGCGCCCTGACCGGGCCGAGGACGCACGCGGGTGCGGTGGTCCCCACGGACCGCCGCACCCGC
>NZ_QPFC01000404.1:0-2074 GCF_003427465.1 Nocardiopsis sp. TNDT3
GCGCGCCCCCCGTGTTAGGGCTGGAGCAGGGCCTTGGCGGCGCGCTCGGCGTCGTCGAGGGTGTTGTACAGGTGGAAGGACAGGCGGGTGCGGCCCCCGCGCTCGGTGGTCACCACCCCGGCCCGGGCCAGGCGCTCGGAGGCGCCGGGCAGGTCGACGCTGGTGATGGCCGAGTGCGCGGGCTCCTGCCCCAGCGCCGCGCGGAAGTGGTCGGTCAGGGCGGTGTTGTGGGCGCGCACCCTCTCCAGGCCCGCCTCCAGCAGGACCCGGCTGGAGGCTGCGGCCGCCACGGCCGCGAACCAGTTGGGCGAGGTGTCGAAGGCGCGGGCGGTCGGCGCCGGGTCCATCCGGGCGGCGTACATCGCCGAGGCGGTGTCGCGGGCGGCGGCCGGGCCGGCGTTGTTGGGGCGCAGCCGCGCGCGCAGGCCGGGGGACAGGTAGGCCAGGGCCAGGCCGCGCGGCGCCATGAGCCACTTGTAGGCCGAGGCGATCAGGGCGTCGAAGACGGTGGCGTCCAGGGGGGTCCATCCGGCGGCCTGGGTGGCGTCGGCCACGACCAGGGCGCCGTGGGCGCGGGCGGCCGCGACGATGTCGCCGGTGGGGGCCAGGCGTCCGTTCGCCGAGTGCACCGTGCTGAAGGCGACCAGGTGCGTGCGCGCGTCCACGGCCTGGGCCAGGCGGTCCAGGGGGACGGCCTCCACGGTGACGCCGCGGTCGGCCTGGGCCTGCCAGGGGAAGACGATCGAGGCGAAGTCCCCCTCGGGAACCAGGACGCGGGCGCCGTCGGGCAGGCTGGCGGCGATGGTCCCGGCGATCTGGGCGGTGCTGGCGCCCAGGGTGAGGTCGTCGGCGGGCGCGCCCACCAGGGCGGCGAGGTTGACGCGGGCCTGTTCGAGTTCGCGCCCCCAGGCCGCGGGGTTCCCGGTGGCGGTGTGCCAGGAGCGCACGGCGTCGGCCAGGGCCTGGTGGGCGGGCCGGGGCGGGATGCCGTACTGGGCGGTGTTGAGCCAGACGGTGTCGGTGCTCCACAGGTCGGTGATGGTGTCGTCCATGGGTACCGAGTGTGTCAGGCGGTGGTGGCCAGCGCGATGTGGAGGCTGTGCTCGACGATGCCGAGCATGAGGGCCCGGTCGGGGTAGCCGCCGTCGAGCAGGCGCAGGGGACCGGCGACCAGGGACAGGTGCAGGGCCAGTTCGTACAGGGCGGTGCGGGCCGTGTCCAGGGGGCGGGTGGCCAGGCGCGGGTGGTGCCCGCCGAAGCGCAGGCGCAGGAAGGCGTGCTCCCACTCCACGTCGAAGAACATCAGCCCCTCGATGTCGATCAGGACGGGGGCACCCTGGGCGTCGACCAGGACGTGGTCGGGTCCGAGTTCGCCGTGGATGAGCGCGTGTTCGCGGCGGGGTTCCACGCGCGCGGCCAGGGTGTGCAGGGTGGCGGTGAGGCGTTCACGGCTCCGGCGCATGCGCGGGTCGCGGTGGGCGGCCTCGTCCAGGTCGGTCAGGGCCCGGTCCAGGACCAGCTGGTGACAGGAGGGGGCGTCGGCGGCACCGCCCGCGTCCAGGTGGGCGACCTTGCCGAAGGCGGTGTCGGTGCTCGCGTGCATGGTGCGCAGGTCGCGGCCCAGGCGGTCCAGGACCGGACGCGCGGCGCGGGGGTCGCGGTGCAGGAGTTCTTCGAGGGTGGGACCGGGGACGTCCTCGAGGACGGCCAGGCAGCCGGGGTGGTGGGCGCCGCTGGTGTCCAGGGCGTACAGGCGGGGGACGCGCACGCCCAGGTCGGTCAGGGCGCGGTGGGCGGCGGTGAACAGGTCGGCGCCCGAGGCGTGGGAGAAGGGGTCGGCCGGGTCGGCGCCGTGCGCGGTGGCGGGCCAGTAGTCCTCGCTGTCGTGCCACAGGTAGGCGATGACGGTGGTCTGGTCCAGAGCCAGGCGGTAGACGCCCTTCTTGGAGCCGCCGCGCAGGCGCTGGACGGCGCGGGCGGGGCCGGGGCGCCCGAGCAGGTCGGGGACGGCGCGGGCGAGGTCGACGGCGGGCGCGCTCATGGCACTCCTGAGGGGTGTGGTGGGGTGGGCGGC
>NZ_QPFC01000405.1:0-2785 GCF_003427465.1 Nocardiopsis sp. TNDT3
GTGGGGGTGGCGGGTGATGCCCTGGATGATGAGTTTTCCGCTGGGGGCCCAGGTCAGGGTGGGGCCGTCCTCGATGCCCTCGATGAAGGTGTGCATCTCGATCCGGTTCCGGCGGTCGAGGGTGACGGCCTCCCCGGTGAAGGGTTTGCCGTCGTGCAGGACCCGTCGGCCCCGGCCCTCGACGTCGGCGGTGGTGAGGTCCGCGGCGCTGACCGCGGGCAGGGAGTCCCCGTGTTCGGGGGCTCGCATGCCTGGAGCCAGTCGGATCGGCTGCCAGGGGATGAACACCTCCTCCCCCGTCGCGGTGTCGGTTCCGCCGAACTGTGCCTCGTGGTGTTCCTCGCTGATGAGGCGGCCCGAGGAGTCCCATCTGCGGGACAGACGGTGGTTCGCGTAGGCGTCGTCGATGTACTCGAAGACGAGGCGGCCCTCGGTGTTCCAGTAGTGGGCGGGTCCCACGGGCATTCCTCCGGTGGAGACGTTTTCCAGACCGGCGAGTTGTCCGTTGCCGTGCCAGGACATTCTGGGGCCGTTCTCCAGACCGTGCACGAAGGTCTGCGTGTGGGTCTTACCGCTGTCTCTTGTCGTCTCCCTCCCGGTGAAGTCCGTCGTCCTCGCCCGGTTTTCTCTTTCTGTCGTCGGGGTCGTGTGGCCCGCCGAAGGGGGTGTCGTATGTCGGGAATCCATGTTCGATGCCTCTGTCCGGGTCGATTTCCGCGTCGGCCCTTCTCGGGGTGTAGTACGTGATGTTCCTGATGTCGTCCGTGGTGTGCGTGTTCTTCCCGCTGCGCGGGGCGGCTGCTCCCTCGGTGATGCGGGCGCAGTTCGCGCAGGAGGGGCAGTAGGGGACCCACGGCGGCTTCAGTGTGAACTTGTTGTCGAGCTGGAAGTGGCTGATCTGTGCGTCTTCCGTGGCGTTCAGGAGGCGGTTGACAGCCTTGACCTCGGCATGCCTGGCGGGTTTGTCGTAGTGGGGGTAGTTGCTGATCCTGCGGGTGGTGCCGTCCTTCTGGAGGATCTCGTACTTGCCCCGGAGGAACATGCCGTCGATGCGGTTCTTGATCTCGGGGTGCAGGAGTTCGGGCGCGATGACGGAGTGGCGGGGCCTGCCGTTGAGGCCTTCGGCGACGAGTCCGGTCCTGCGGTCGACGACGACGGAGTTGACGGCTCCGTTCTCGTGGCCCAGGTCCTCGGGGGTGAGGGGGATCTTGACGAAGTACTCCTCCCCGTCTTCCTCATGGGGGTAGCCGTCCGTGTTCCTCCCGGTCTCCGGGTCGAGGTTCGGCCTCGATTTCTTGGGCAGGCTCTTGTCCATCCTGCCGAGGTCGTGCCATTCGACGCGGACGGGCACCTTGTTTTTGACGAGGTAGGATATTTCCCTCGCCCGCATGTTGACGAGTTCGTGGACGAATTCGTCGAGGGGTTTGTCCTTGACGTGGGTGATGAGTCCGTCCTGGTCGGTGGTCCTGTCGGCTTCGGGAATTCTTCCGAGGATTCTCCCGTCGGTGAGGTACTTGGGGAAAGCGGGGTCCCCTTCGGTTTCCTCGCCCTGGATGCCGAAGACTTCGGTGGCGGGTTTCCACTGGTCCGACTTCTCCTGGCCGCTGCCCTCCGCCCCGGTCCGCGAGTCGTCCTGACCGCTGTCGTCCTGTCCGGGCTGACGGTTCGACGGCCCACCGTTGTCGCCCATCACGGGGAAGGCCAGGATGTCGGTCACCGAACCGGGCAGCGGCTGGTCGAAGTCGGCCTTGGGGTTGAGCAGCCCCAGGAAGTCGTCGGGGAAGGGCTTGGAGCCGAGGGTGTCGGGCGAGCCGTTCTCCTTGTCCGAGGACTTCGGGTCCACGGAGTCGGAGGGGGAGCCGTCCTGGTCCGACGGCGGTCGGACCAGCGGTTCGTCGAACGTTGAGCCGCGGGGCCGCTGTACCAGTGTGTCGGGGAGGTCGTACAGGGACAGGTCGTCGTCGCTGTCGTAGCCGTCCGAGTCCGTGTCCGGGACCAGGTCCGGAACAGGGTCCGCGTCGGTGTCGGGGCGGGCCGGGCTCTCTCCGCGGCTGCGGTTCGTGCCGTCCTGGTGGCCTCCACGCGGGGAACGGTCCTCCCCCTGCTTCCCGCGGTCCTTCCCCCCGGAACCGTCCCGGTCCCCGGAACTGTCGCCCGAACGGTCACCCTCACCGGTCCTGCCGCTGCCACCGCTGCCGCCCTGGTCGCCTTCGCCTCCGGAGCGGTCCTGGCCGGAGCCTCCGTTGCCGCCGGTCCGGTCCCCGCTGTTCCCCCCGGAACCGCCCTTGTCGGGGCCATCGTCGTCGCCGCCTTCGTCCTTGCGCTGGTCCTTGGAGTCGGTGGGGGCGTCCTCGTTCTCCTCCTCGGTGTCCTCCTCCTTCTTCTCCTCGTCCTGTGTGTGCTCGGGCTCCTTCGCCGTTTCCCCATCCTCGGGCTCGTGCTGTCTCCGGGACGGGTCGGACCCGGTCGCCTCGGGCGCTGTCCCGGGGGCCGAGGTCTCCTGGGCCCGGCCGTCGTTGACGGCCGGGGCGGGCCGGGTCGTCGTCCCCCCGCCGGAGGGTGCGTGCGCGGTGTCCTGCGCGGGGACGCCGCCTCCGGTGTTCGCGGGACCGTTCAGCTCCTGCTCGAAGAACGCGAACAGGTCGGACGCCGGGTCGGCGGCCGGGGGAGCCTGTTCCGCCGAGGGCACGCTCCCCTCCTGCCGGGAGGTGTCCGTGCGCTCCTGGGGCAGGGTGGAGGAACCCTCGTCGTCCCGGTTCCGGGTGAGGGGCTGGGGGACGGGGGC
>NZ_QPFC01000037.1:0-8513 GCF_003427465.1 Nocardiopsis sp. TNDT3
CGCCCGGCCGGGCGGGGGCCTCCCCCATGTCCTCGTCCTCGGGGTCGGCCTCGCGCTGGGCGGCGGCGAGCCGGTCGGTGTCCCCCGTCAGCTCGGCGAGGGTCTGGTTCATGGTCCGGCGGGTCTTGGCGACCTGCGGGCCGTTGAGGTAGCGCAGCAGGTCGAAGAAGACCACCACCGGCGCCGCGATCAGGTAGATCTCGTGTCCGGTGAGCAGCCACTGGCCGATCAGCAGCGCCATCACGCAGCCGAAGAAGCGGATGCGGTCGAAGACGAAGTCCACCCAGCTGCCGAAGACCGTGCCGGTGCCCTTGAGCCGGGCGATCTTGCCGTCCATGCAGTCCAGCACGAAGCTGAGGTGGAAGAGCAGTCCGCCCGCCAGCAGCCAGGCCCAGTTCCATCCCCCGCCGCCCGGCACGAGGACCGGCGCGACGAAGCACAGCATGGAGAGCAGACCGAAGACCCCCGCCCCCAGCGTCAGCTGGTTGGGCGTGATGTCGGTGCGGTTCGCGGTCCAGACGACGAGGCGTCCGGCCAGGGGGTCCACCAGGAAGACCGTCCACCAGGCGTCCTTCGCCTTGTAGGTCTCTTCCTTGACTTGCGCGAAAGTGAAACGCGGCATGCGGGCTCTCCAGGAACGCCCATCCGGGCCCCGGCGCCCGACGACGCGCTGACAGGGGCGGGGAAGGGCTGTGTCGGCGGGGATCCGGGTCATCATGCCAGATCGGATGTCGACCGACCTAATTCGTGACGGCATACTTGACCGGTAAGAGGGGGATCAACAGGCGGCCGCGCGCGGCATGCGGCGGATGGTCCACCCCCTTCGGTCTCGACCGAGGTAGAGGCATTGCGTTTTCTCAACGACAAGGCACCCCAGCAGGACCTGACCTACAGCGACGTGTTCATGGTCCCCAACCGGAGCTCCGTGGGCTCCCGGCTCAGCGTGGACCTGTCGTCGCCGGACGGCACCGGAACCACGATCCCGCTGGTCGTGGCGAACATGACCGCGGTCGCCGGGCGCAGGATGGCCGAGACCGTCGCCAGGCGCGGCGGTGTCGCGGTCATCCCGCAGGACATCCCCCTCGACGTGGTCTCCGACGTCGTCTCCTGGACCAAGAAGCGGCACCTGGTCTACGACACCGCCATCACGCTCAACCCGTCCAGCACCGTCGGCGAGGCGCTCAACCTGCTGCCCAAGCGCGCGCACAACGCCGTGATCGTGGTGGACGGGGACCGCAGGCCCGTCGGCGTGGTCACCGAGGCCGACTGCGCCGGAACGGACCGCTTCGCGCAGCTGCGCGACGTGATGTCCGCCGAGCTGATGACCATCCCGGCGGGCACCGAGCCGCGTGAGGCGTTCGGGATGCTGCACGACTTCCGCCACCGGCTGGCCCCGGTCGTGGACGGGAACGGCGCCCTGGTCGGCGTGCTGACCCGCACGGGCGCGCTGCGCTCCACCCTGTACACGCCCGCCGTGGACGCGGACGGCCGCCTGCGCGTGGCCGCCGCCGTCGGCATCAACGGCGACGTGACGGGCAAGGCCGCCGAGCTGCTGGAGGCCGGGGTGGACACCCTGGTCATCGACACCGCGCACGGCCACCAGGAGAAGATGCTGACCGCGGTCTCCAAGGTGCGCGCGCTGTCGCCGCGGGTGCCGATCGTGGCGGGCAACATCGTCACCGCCCAGGGCACGCGCGAGCTGATCGAGGCGGGCGCCGACATCGTCAAGGTCGGTGTGGGCCCGGGCGCGATGTGCACGACCCGCATGATGACGGCCGTGGGCCGCCCCCAGTTCTCCGCCGTGCTGGAGTGCGCCGAGGCCGCGCGCGAGCTGGGCGGGCACGTGTGGGCGGACGGCGGTGTGCGCCACCCGCGCGACGTGGCCCTCGCCCTGGCGGCGGGCGCGTCCAACGTGATGGTGGGCTCGTGGTTCGCGGGCACCTACGAGTCGCCGGGCGACGTCATGCGCGACGCCGAGGGCAGGCAGTACAAGGAGAGCTTCGGCATGGCGTCGGCCCGCGCGGTCCGGCTGCGCACCGCCGAGGACTCCCCGTTCGAGCGTGCCCGCAAGGCGCTGTTCGAGGAGGGCATCTCCACGGGCCGGATGTACCTGGACCCGGAGCGCCCCGGCGTGGAGGACCTGATCGACCAGATCGTCGCCGGTGTGCGCAGCTCGATGACCTACGCCGGCGCCTCCTCGCTGGCGGAGTTCCACGAGCGCGCCGTGGTGGGCGTGCAGAGCGCCGCCGGGTACAACGAGGGGCGCCCGGTCCCCACCAGCTGGTAGGGCTGTGTTCCCGCGCCCTCGCGGGCTCGGCCGGGGCTCAGGGCGCCGGGAGCCAGGAGTTCTTCGTCCTCGCCCACGCCTGACGCTCGTTCCTCGCTAGCGGCTCGGCTCGTCCTGCACAACCCTGGCGCGCCCCTCGCGTTCCCGCGCCCTCGCGGGCTCGGCCGGGGCTCAGGACACCGGGAGCCAGGGGGCCCTGTCCCCGCCCTGGTCAGTCGGTCCGGCCCTCCTTCGCGGCGAGTACCGCCTTGCGGTGCTCGCCGCAGAGCTTGTCGGCGTGCCGGACCGGCTCGGGCACGCGGTACTTGGGTGAGAGCCGCAGCACCAGCTCGGCCGCGCCCTCCAGGTCCACCCGGTGGCCGACGGACACGTAGACGGGCTTGACCCCCCTGCGGGTGCGCAGCACGCGTCCGAGGACCTCCTTGCCCTGGTCGGCCAGCGCGAAGGAGTCGGGGACCACCTCCGAGCGCCCGGCCACCATGGGCGTCCACGACCCCCGCTCCTCACCGGGCACGCTGTGCCTGCCGAACAGCACCGACTTGGCCGACCCCACCACCGGCAGGTCCAGCAGCACCCCCAGGTGGCAGGCGACCCCGAAGCGGCGGGGGTGCGCCAGGCCGAAGCCGTCGCACAGGTACACGTCCGGGGTCACCTTGAGCTGCCCCAGCGCCTCCAGGACCGGCGGGGACTCGCGGAACCCGAACAGCCCCGAGATGTAGGGGAAGGACGGCTCGGAGGAGATGGCGACGGACTCGACCACCTCCAGGGTCCGCACATCCATGACCACGGCCGCCGCGGAGAGCGCCGTGTTGTCCGTGGAGTAGCTGACGTCCAGCCCGGCCACCAGCCGCACCGCGTCCACGTCCAACGGCTCCACGCGGACCCGGTCGGCGAGCCTGCGCTGGAGCGCGACGGCCTCCTTGGGGTCGCGCGGCCAGTTCTCCGGGTCGTCCAGGACCCTCGCGACCCGCTCGGAGATCTCCGACATCCCGATCCTCCCGTTCATTCGGTGGTACGCGTCCTCCCATCCAATCCCATTACCCGTTCGCGCGCGGCGCACGGAAGCGGGCGGCGGCGCTGTGCGACACTCCACAGCTCCCGGTGCCCGGAGGAGGCGTATGCGCGCTGTACGGTGGTTTTCGCAGTTTTGCACTGACTGGTCAGTTCAAAAACCGGAGGGGGCCGAGGGATGCGACGGGCGACCGGAGCTCGTGTACAGGCCGAGGGCGTCGGGCTCGCCACCCGGGAGGGCCCCGTGTACACCGACGTGGGATTCACGGCCCGGCCGGGCACGCTCACCGTCTTCCGGGCCGACTCCGGGGGCGGTCGCAGCGCCCTGCTCCTCACCCTGACCGGCCGGATGCGCCCTTCCGAGGGAACCCTGTACGTGGACGGCCACGCCCTGCCCCGGCACGCGCGCCGGGTCCGCCGGATCAGCTCGCTCGGGCTGATGGACGAGGTCAACCCCCTGGACGAGCGGCTCCGGGTCCGCGAGCACCTGTCCGAGGGGCTGCTGCTGCGTATGCGCCCCGCCGCGCGGAGCCTGGCCGACGAGGCCATGGAGGCCGCGGGGCTGGGCGGGCTGGACCGCCGGTCGCTGGTGCGGGAGCTGTCCATGGTCGAACGGCGCCGTCTCGGGCTGGCCCTGGCCCTGCTGGCCGAACCCCGGCTGCTGGCCGTGGACGACGTCGACGGCGGCCTGGAACCCGGGCACCAGGCCGACCTGTGGCGCACCCTCAAGGCGCTGTCGGACGAGGGGCTGACGGTGGTCGCCACCTGTGCCGACTCCGGCGAACTGGCCGAGGTCGCGGGGCCGGACACCCAGGGGCCGATCCCGCTGCGCCAGGACGCTGGCGACCCGTCCGGTTCCGGCGCCGGGTCCCCGTCCGCCTCCGCGACCGGTACCGGAGGCGCGGGCTCCCCCGGTGGCGCGTCCGCCGCGGGGCCGGGCACCGGCGGACGCCGCGGTCGGCACCGCCGCCACGTCGGCCTGGACATCCTGCGCGGCGGCCGGGAGGAGGGCGGGGACCGTGGCCGGGCGTAGGCGTTCGCGCCCGCTCGTGCGCCCCCTCGCGGTGCCCCGGCTCGGGCTGCTGACCGTGCGCTCCTTCCTGCGCTCGCCGCTGCCCGCCGCCGCGCTGGCCGCCCTCCTGCTCATCCCGCTGCTCTACTCGGGGATGTACCTGTGGTCGTTCTGGGACCCCTTCGGCCGGATGGAACGCCTGCCGGTCGCCCTCGTCAACGAGGACGAGCCGGTCGAGGTCGGGGACCGCGAGGTCGACGCCGGGGGCGAGCTCGCCGACACCCTCCTGGAGCGGGGGGACCTGGACTGGCACCTGGTGAGCGCCCGGGAGGCCGCGCGCGGTGTCGCCGACGGCACCTACTACGTCTCCCTGACCATCCCCTCCGACTTCAGCGCCGACCTGACCTCCCCCTCCCGCGACCGGGAGTCCCCCTCCCCGGCGACCCTGGAGGCGCACTACAACGACTCCAACAGCTTCATCGTCCGCCAGCTGGCCGGAAGCGCGTTCCGCGAGATCCAGGAGGCCGCCGCGGCGTCGGCGATCAACGGCTACCTGGACCAGATCTTCCTCGGGTTCAACGAGATCCACGGCAGGACCGAGGAGGCCGCGGAGGGGGCCGACGAGCTCTCCGGCGGCGCGGGCGAGGCCGAGGAGGGGTCCTCGGAGCTGTCCGGGGGCGTCGGCGAGGCGCACACGGGCGCCGGGGAGCTCAGCGGCGGCCTCGACCAGCTGTACGCCGGTTCGCAGGACCTGGCCAGCGGCGCCGCGACCGCCTCCGAGGAGGTCTCGGCCCAGGTGGACAAGCTCGACGCGCTGGCCGACGAGTGGCTCCCGCAGCTGGAGGAGGACATCCCCTCCCTCCAGGAGCACGCCGGGAACGCCGCCGAGGTCACCGCGGCCCTGTCCGCGGCCCTGGAGGAGCTGCCGGAGGTCGACACCGGGGCCCTGGAGGAGGTGGACGGGCGCCTGGCGGCCTATCTGGAGGAGCACCCCGAGCTGGAGACCGAGGACCCCGACCTGTACACCCTGCTGTGCGACCTCCAGGAGGCCCTGGATGTCGCCGGGTCGGCGGCCGGGTTCGTCGAGGACAACCGCGACGCGATCACCGCGACCGCCGAGGACGCCGCCGCGCTGAGCGCGGAGGCCGCCGCGCTCTCGGAGGACCTGCCCGCGATGGTGGAGAGGGCGGAGGACGCACGGGAGCGGGCCGACGAGCTGGACGAGGGCCTGGCCGAGCTGGCCGAGGGGTCCGCGCAGCTGCGCGACGGGCTGGCGGAGTCCGCCGACGGCGCCGGTGACCTCGACGAGGGGCTGGGCGAGCTCAGCGGCGGCGCCGACGAGCTGCACTCGGGCCTGGAGGAGCTGGCCTCGGGCTCCGACGAGCTGGCCGAGGGGCTCGACGAGGGCGCGGACCAGGTTCCCACCTATTCCGAACAGGGGCGCGACGACGCCTCCTCGACGATGAGCCGTCCGGTGCGGCTGGACAGCGCCGTCTCCAACGAGGCGCCCGACTACGGGACGGGGTTCACGCCGTTCTTCGTGCCGCTGTCGCTGTGGGTGGGCGCGATGGTGGTGTTCATGGTCCTGCCCGCGCTGTCCTCGCGGGCCCTGGCCTCCTCGGCCCCCTCCTGGCGGGTGGCGCTGGCCGGGCGGGTCGCCCCGCTCCTGCTCGGCGTCGGCCAGGTGCTGGTCATGATGGCCGCCCTGCACCTGCTGCTCGGCCTGGAGGCGGGGAACTGGCCGCTGCTGATCGCCTTCCTGGTGCTGACCGCCGCCGCGTTCGCCGCGACGGTGCAGTACCTGAACGTGGCCTTCGGCGCGGCGGGGCGGGTGGTGGCGCTGGCGCTGCTGGTGCTCCAGCTCACCTCAGCGGGCGGAACGTACCCGATCGAGACCAGCCCGGCCTTCTTCCAGGCCGTGGGGCCGTTCCTGCCGCTGCACTGGGGCGTGACCGCGCTGCGCCACATGATCGGCGGCGGCGACCCGGACCTGGTCCGGGCGGCGTTCGGGGTGATGGCGCTGTGGCTGGTGGTGCCCTTGCTGCTCACATGGTGGACGGTGGAACGCAAGCGCGTGTGGACGATGGGCGCGCTCCACCCGGCGCTGAAGCTGTGACGTGCGCCGGGGAGACGGACATGGCGCGACCTGTACGAGTATGGGCGAGAATGGACCGGATGAGTGCGAGCACGTCCGACCACCCCGTGAGCGGCCGCCGCGAGGCCACCCGGCGCCGCCTGTTCGAGGCCGCGGTCACGCTGATCTCCGAGCAGGGGTACGGCGCCACGACCGTCGACGAGATCGCCGAGCGCGCCGGGGTGGCCAAGGGCACCGTCTACTACAACTTCGGCGGCAAGGGCGAGCTGTACGCGGCCCTGATGGAGTGGGGCGTGACCCGGCTGGCCGACACGCTCAAGGACGCGGTGCCCCCGCCCGGGGCCGGCGCCGCCCCCCGCGACGCGCTCGCCGCCGTGCTGCGCGCCGGGGTGGTGTTCATCGGCGAGCACGAGTCCCTGGCCCGCCTGCTCATGGCGGAGGCCTGGCGGACCAACCGGGCCTGGTACGCGACGATCCTCCAGATCCGCAACAAGGCGATCGGGGTCATCACCGGCCTGCTGGACGACCTGGCCGCGGAGGGGTCGCTGCGACCGGACCTGGACACCGGCCTGGCCGGGTCCGCCCTGTTCGGCATGGTGGTGACGGTGGCTCTGGACTGGCGCACGCTCCAGCCCGGGCGCCCCGTCGAGGAGGTCCACGCGACGCTGGCCCGCATGGTCGGCGGCCTGGTCGGCCCCTCCGGCTCCCCCGACCGTACGAGCACCCCGGACACCTGAGAGGACGTACTGCGCGATGGCCACCCTCTATCCCCTGATCCCGCTCCTGGCCGGGGTGGTCATGCTCTGGGCGGTCACACGTGACACGCGCCTGGAACTGCGGCTGCGCCGCCACGGGATGCGCGCCAAGGCGCGTGTGATCGGCTACCACGAGACCTCCACGGCCTCCCGGATGATCGTGCAGTTCCGTACCGAGGACGGGCACGAGGTGCACGCCGAGCACGAGAACACCGGGTGGACGGCCTCCCGTGCCGGGGAGATCGTGACCGTCGCCTACGACCCCGACACGCCCGAGCGGGCCCGGATCGTGTCCGCGCCCTGGCTGTCGCACTACGTGCGGGTGCTGTTCGGGGGCCTGGGCGCGATCCTGGTGTTCACGGGGCTGCTGCTGGGCTACCTGGCCTGGCGCTGAGGGGCTCCCCGCGCGGGGCGGAGTAGCGGACCAGGCGTGAGGGCAGGGCGCCGTCCAGGGTGGCGCGGGCGCACACGCGCACCCCGCACAGCAGGTCGGCCGCGCCCGCGCCGTCGGGTCGGACCAGGGCGCTGCTGACGTGCACCGCGGCCACGGCGAGCGCGTACCAGGGCAGGCCCAGGGCCAGGAGGACGACGACGGGCCCCTGGAGCAGGCAGGTGCGCGTCAGGACCCGCCAGCGGGCCGCCGGGGCCGGGTACCCGCGATCGCGCAACGCCAGCCGCACCGAGGCGGCGCCCGGGGTGGCGCGGTCGCGACGCGTCAGCGCGGGGACCAGGGCGAGGGCCCCGCCCAGGCACAGCAGGGCGGTCGTACGCGTCCCGGTTCCCGGTCCCTCGGCGCCGAGCGCGTGCGCCGAGACGGCGAGGGCGGCCGCGCCGAACCACCACAGGCCCAGGTCCAGCAGGGCGCCGGTGAGCCTGCGCACCGGTCCGGGCACAGCGCGGTCCGCGACGGCCGCGGGCCAGCCACGGGCGTACCCGGCCGGGAGCGCCCACCGGGCGAGCAGCCAGCCGAGCAGGGTCGCGGCCGCGCCCCAGGCCACGAGCCCCGGCGGGACCTCGGCGTAGGCGCACGGGTACAGGCCCAGGAGGCCGGTGGCGCGGACGGCGACCACGGCCGCGGCCAGGGCCGCCCCCAGCAGCACGGTGAACGCGGCGCCGCGGCGGAAGCGGTGCCGGGCCAGCAGACCGACGGCCAGGAACAGGGCGAGGATCCCGGCTTCCCCGGGCGCGGGCAGGAGTTCCCGGTCGGACCGGCCGCCGCCGAGGGGATCCGCGCACAGGCCGTCGACGGAGGCGGGCAGCGGCCAGACCGCGTACGCCGCCAGACCGGCGCCCGTGGCCAGGGCGGCCGCGGTGCACAGGCCCGGCCAGCCGTGCGGGCGGCCGTAGCGGCGG
>NZ_QPFC01000406.1:0-2381 GCF_003427465.1 Nocardiopsis sp. TNDT3
CCCCGCCTGCGTCCCCGACGCCGCCGCGACCGGGACGTTCGCCGTCACGTCGGCGACGTTGCCCGCGGCCCACACCCCCTCGACGCCGGTGAACCCGCCCGCCTCCACGGCCAGCTGCGCGCCCATCCCGGTCGGGTGCTCCGTCAACGCCAGTCCCAGGTCGGAGAGGAAGTCCGCGCGGGCGGTGAACCGCGGCGCCACCGCCAGCGTGTCCACCGCGATCTCCTTGCCGGAGGCCAGACGCACGCCCGCCAGCCGGTCCCGGTCGTCGACCTCCAGGCCGCGGACCCCGCCCTCGACCACGCCGACGCCCAGCGCGGCCAGCTGCTCCCACTGCTCGTCGCCCAGGTCCACGCCGTTGTGCAGGAACAGCGTCACCCGCGACGACAGCTGCCGGAACATCAGCGCCTGGTGGAACGACCCCGGCCCGGTCCCCAGCACCCCGACGGCCGTGTCGCGCACCTCCCAGCCGTGGCAGTACACGCAGTGCACCACGTCCCGACCCCACAGCCGGGCGAGGCCGGGGACGTCGGGCAGCTCGTCCACCAGCCCCGTGGTCAACAGCAGCCGCCGGGCCGCCGCGCGGCCCCCGTCCTCGGTGCTCACCACCAGGTTCCCGTCCTCCCGGCGCACGCCCGCGACGCGGCCGGACACGATCCGCCCGCCGTAGGAGGCGACCTCCTCGCGCCCCAGCCGGAGCAGTTCCAGCGGCGGGATCCCCTCCCGGGACAGCAGGCCGTGCGCCCCGGCCGCCGGGGCGTTGCGCGGTTCCCCGGCGTCGACGACCAGCACCGAACGGCGGACCCGGGCCAGCGTCAGCGCGGCCGACAGTCCCGCCGCACCGCCCCCGACCACCACGACGTCCCACGCCTCACCGGATGCCGGTACCAACTCGTTCTCGCTCATACCGCCACGATGCGGCCGCGGCGCCGCGTTGCCAAAGTCCTTTGCCGAACCGGCAAAAACGGGGTGGTCCAGAGGACCGCGGGCCCCCGGGCCACGGCTGCGGACCGCCGCGCGCCGGTGGTGTTTTCCCGGGAAAAACGGCATCCTGGCGCGATGACGGATACGTGGTACCGCGGTTCGGGGCCCTACTGCTACTCCAACTGCCTGGTCATGATGCTGGGTGGGGACGCGCCCGACGCCGCGGTGGTCGAGACGGTCACCGGCAGCCCCTTCGGCGTCCAACTGGAGGACGGGCTCGCCTTCTTCGACCCGTGCGGCTGGAACCCCGGCATCGGTGTGGACGAGGCGCTGACCGCCCTGGGCTGGACGGCGCGGACCACCAGCGGCGGCGACGCCGACACCGCGTTCGGCCGTCTCATCGCGGCCCTGGACGAGGGGCCGGTCATGGTCGGCCCCGTCGAGATGGGCCACCTGCGCCACCAGCCCGGCATGACCGGGCCGATCGGGGCGGACCACTACGTCGTCGTGCTCGGCGCCGACGACACCCACGTGACGCTGCACGACCCGCAGGGCCACCCCTACGCGCGGCTGCCGCGGGCCGCCTTCGCCGCCGCCTGGCGGGCCGAGAGCGTCGCCTACGCCGAGCCGTACACCATGCGCACCGAGTTCACCCGGGTCGGACGGGTCGACGCGGCCCGGGCGGTCGGCGCGGCCGTCCCCCGGGCGGTCGACTGGCTCGGCGGAGCCAACGGCGACGCGGCACTGGCCCTCGCGGACCTGGTCGGGCGCGGCTGCGACCCTGAGCTGCGCGGCCACCTGGTCGGCTTCGCGGTCCGGGTCGGCGCCCGGCGCCTGGCGGACGCGGCGGCCTGCCTGCGCGGCGTCGGCCACGCGGACGCGGCCGCGACCCTGACCGGGCAGGCCCGCCTGGTCGGATCGTTGCAGTACCCACTCGTCACCGGCGACGACGGCGCGGCCGCCGCGGTTCTACGGGACCTGGCCCCCACCTACGGGGTCCTGCGCGACCAGCTGGCCGGGTTCCGGAACCGGGAGGGCGCGTCTACCGCCGCCCCGGGCGGGTCCGGCGGTAGATGAGCCGACGGAGCAGATACTCGGCCGGGCCGGGGCGGCCGGCGCGCTCCAGGGCGTAGGCCGCCACGACCGTGACCAGCCACACGGCCAGCGCGAACGCCGCCATGGACGCGCTGTTGAGGTGGGCGCCCAGCCCCAGGCCCCAGGCGGTGAGCAGCGGGGAGAAGAGCAGCGAGTGGGCCATGTAACCCGACATGGAGCGCCTGCCCAGCGCCGCGACCGCGGTCACCGCCCGGCCCGCGCCGGTTCGGCCGACGCCTCCCCGTCGCGACAGTCCATGCGCGGCCAGGGCGAACAGCGCGACGTAGCCCAGCCCGCAGGCCAGCCCCGTGGCGGCCTGGACCGCGGGCAGCGGTCCCCCGTCCCCGACCGCGCCCGGGGCG
>NZ_QPFC01000407.1:0-5653 GCF_003427465.1 Nocardiopsis sp. TNDT3
GGTCCTGCTCGACCTGAGCGCCCAGGCCGCGGCCCATCTGCTGGACACCTCCACCTACGTCGAGGCGGTGACGAACCGATGACCCCCTTCCTGCGCAGGATCCTGCGGATCGCGTGGTTCCCGTTCTTCTACGGCTCCCGGGTGGTGACCTCCACGCTCCAGGTCGCCTGGGACATCCTCACCCCGGGCAGCGCGTCCGTGCCCGCCCTGATCGAGGTCCCGTTGCGCTGCCGCACCGACCTGGAGATCACGGCCGTCGCCAACATGGTCTCCCTGACCCCCGGAACGGTGACCGTGGCCACCCGCACCGACCCGCCCACCCTGTGGGTGCACGGCATGTACACCGCTGACGAGCGGGCCTTCCTCGACGACATCCACCAGATGGAGGACTACCTGTTGGGCCTGACGCGCGCCGGACGGACGCGGGCCGAGCCCCGCGGGGAGGAGACCCGATGAACCCCGTCGACATCGCGCTGCTGCTGCTCGGCGCGTCCATGGTCCTGGCCGCGTACCGGATCCTCTCGGGCCCCGACCGGGCGGACAGGGCCGCCGGGGCCGACGTGGTCCTCTTCGGCTTCGTCGGCCTCGTGGTCGTCCTCGGCCTCCGCGTCGACTCCGCCCTGGTGGTCGACATCGTGCTCGTGTGCGCCCTCGTGGGGTTCCTCTCCGCCCTGTCCCTGGCCCGACTGATCTCCGGAGGCAAACGATGACCCCGTTCGAGACGCTCGCCGTGGCCTGCGTGATCGCGGGCGCGTCCGTGTTCGCCGTGGGAGCCCTCGGCCTGGTGCGCCTGCGCGACTTCTACGCCCGCCTGCACGGGGTGTCGGTCTCGGCCGGACTGGGGACGGCCCTGCTCCTGCTCGGTCTGCTGCTGTGGTTCCCCTCGGTGGAGAACGCGCTCAAGATCGGCCTGGCGCTGCTCGTGCAACTGGCCACCGCCGCGGTCGGCGGCAACGCCCTGGCCCGGGCGGGATACCTGGCGGGAACACCGCTTTCCCCCGCCACCCGGCACGACGCCCTCGCCGACGCGGACGCGGACCGCTCGGAGGAGGGCTGACCCTGCTCCGTGCCGGTGGCCCGTCACCACGGCCGCCGGCACGAGGAGGCGGTGACTATGGATGACATGTTCGTCGGTGGAGCGCGGACCGCGCTCCAGCTCCTTGCCCTGCTGGCCACCGTGCTCAGCGCCCTCCTGCTCGCCCGCGTGCTGCGCACGCGCGCACGGTCCACGAGGATGCGCCGCTCCCGGACACCTCCGCTACGGGACCTGCCCCGCTCTGGTACCCCGGTCCTGGTCGACGGGAACGCCGTACCGGGGTCCTCGGGACCGCTGGTGGCCCCCTACTCCGGGACCAGGTGCGTGTGGTACCGGACCGAGGTGTGGGACCACCGCCCCGGTGAGGGCTCGCGCCACGAGCGCCTTCGCGTGAGCCTGGTCCACGCGGAGCAGAGCGAGGCGCCCTTCCTGATCGAGGACAGGACGGGGAGCGCGTGGTGCCACCCCCGTGGAGCCGTCACGGACAAGGTCGCCCTCACCCACGACTCCTTCGTGGTCGACCCCCTGGCGGAGGGCGCTCCGGGCAGGGCGGAGGCGAGGCGGGAGCTGCGGCCCGAGCACGCGCATTCGAGCACCGGCCGCTCCTACCGGGAGTGGGCCATCGCGCCCGGGACCCGTCTGCTGGTCAACGGGACCGCGTACGAGTGGAACGAGGAGACCCTCGTCGCGAGCTCCTCCGACGGGTACCTGCTGCTCTCGACGCGCACCGCCCCACAGGTGTACGACGCCCACCTGACGAGGCAGGTCCTGGCCGGAGCCGCCTTCCTCGGATCCCTCGCGCTCACCCTGTGGCTCCTGTGACCCGGCGATCGCGGACGCGACCATGCCGAAACTGCGCTGCGGCCGACGCCGCCGGACTGCGGACGGGAGGAAGTGTCCCGGTCAGCGGTCGCAGGCGATCGACGACCGCTTGGCCGGGGCGCCGATCAGCCAGCGGGCGGTCGGACGGTGGCGCACCTTCGGTCCAACCCCCGGCGGGTCCCTCGTCAGACCGCCGGGCGAAGGGATCCGCCACCTCGCCCGGCGGCGCGCCCTCAGCGGCCCCGCCACCGGGGAGGGCGTTTCTCGGTGAACGCCCGGGGGCCCTCCCGCGCGTCCTCGCTGCGCGCGCGCCGCTCCTCCCAGAAGAAGCGGCTGCCGAACGCCTGCTCCACGGACAGGTGGGACGAGCGGGCGACGGCCTCCTTGATGGCCCGCACCGACAGGGGCGCGCTGCGCAGGAGGTCGTCCACCCAGCCCTGGACGCACGCGTCCAGCTCCTCGTGCGGGACGACGTCGTTCACCAGGCCCAGGTCCGCCGCGCGGCGCGCGGACATCCGCCGCCCCGTCAACAGGTGGCCCATCGCGATCCGCGCCGGGATCTGCCTGGTGAGCCGGAAGACGCCGCCCGCCCCGGGGACCAGCCCCAGCCGTGCCTCCGGCAGGGCGAACGTCGAGCGCTCGGAGGCGACGATGACGTCACACGCCAGGGCCAGCTCGAACCCGCCCCCCATGGCGTACCCGTCCACGCGGGCGATGACGGGCTTGGCGAACGCGTGGCGTTCGGTCAGCCGGGGCCAGCCCGGAGCCCCCCGGCTGCCGAAGGTGGTCCCCTCGGCGCCACCGGAGTCCAGTGCCGCCCGTTCCCCCAGGTCCTGGCCCACGGAGAACGCCCGGTCGCCGGCCCCGGTCAGGACCACCGCCCAGACGTCGTCGTCGGCCTCCACGTCGTCCCAGACCTCGGCGAGTTCCTCGTGGGTCCGCAGGTCCATGGCGTTCAGGACGTGGGGGCGGTCGATGGTCACGCGGGCGACCCCGTCCTCCTTCACGTACCGGACCCGTGGCGGGGCGGTCTCCTGCTCTGCGGACATGGTCCTCCGTAGGTTGGCGGGCGGTCCGGCCCGGCGCGGCGGGCCCTCCGGTCCGATCTCAGGCGCGCGCCGCGGTGAAGCGGCCGGTCTTGGTGATGACGTCCTCGCTGTACAGGCGCAGCGACTGCTGGAGCGCGAACTCCGACATGTAGGCGCGGAAGGGCTCCGCCGGGTTCTCCGCCAGCTGGAGCATGCGCCTGTTCGTGACGACGGCCGGGCTGTCCATGCGTTCGGCCGCCTCCTCCACGGCGGCGTCCAGCAGGGCCGGGTCGACCACGTGGTCGAAGAGCGCGGCCGCCTGCGGCTCGGTGGCCCAGATCCGCCGGCCCCAGAGGATGACCTCCCGGGAGAGCCGGGTGCCGCCGACGCGGCCGAGCCGGAGGTTGGCCACACCGGGGACGATGCCCTCCTGCGCCGCCGGGAGGCTGAAGTAGGAGTCCTCACCGGCGATCACCCTGTCGAAGACCAGCAGCAGCTGGGCCCCGCCGCCGATGGCGAAGGCGTCGACCGCGGCCACCCACGGCTTGTGGACCGTCGGAGCCCGCCACGAGTCCGGTCCCTCGACGGCCAGGCCCCGGACGATCTTGTTGATGTAGCCGAGCTCCCGCCGGAGCAGGAAGTCCACGAGGGAGATCCGTCCGGCGTGCAGTTCCTTGAGGTTGATCCCCGCGCTGAACACACGCCTGCCCCGGTGGCGAGGGTGCTCCATCGGGCCGCCCCGCAGTACGCCGACTCCCACGTCGGGGTCGAGCAGCACCAGGTCCACCGCGGTCTCCATGGAGTCCACCTGGTCGTTGTCCTCGGCGTTGAGCCGGTCCGCGCCGCACATGGTCACGTGCGCGGTGGAGCCGATCCTCTCCAGCCGGACGGAGCCGAGGTCCGCGACGCCGGTCCTGCGGTACTCGGGGTACAGGGCCCGGGCTCGGCCGGTGGGGCGGAGCATCGAGTCGACGAGGTGCCGCCCCGCCGCCTCGGAGCCCAGGACGGCCCGGAAGAAGATCCCCTGGTCGATCTCCAGGCCCTCCTTGTGGGCTTGGAGCCGGGCGGACTCGGTAGCCATCTGATCGGGGGTCGGCACCAGGCCGGGGAACCGGGTCGCAGCGTCCGTGACCAGTTCGCGCAGGCGCGGGCGCCGCCGGTGGCCGTCGGTGAGGTCACCGTAGACGCTGTCCACGTGCGCGTCGAGGAACCGGGAGCGGACGGCACGGAGGGTGTCCTTGGCCCGGGAGACGGCCTGGTGCTCCTCGGGCGTGCGCCGCGCGGGCTCGGCGGCCGCCGCGAGCACCTCGTCCAGACGCAGGGCGGCGTCACCGAGGACCCCGGCCGCCGTCGGCAGGTCGTGGGGGAGCGCTGTGGCGTCGACCTTGGCCAGAGCGTCCGCCGCCGTGAGCAGGGCGTTCATCGTTGAGGACTCCGAAGTGGGGGAAGGGGGCCGGAGGGCGTCAGAAGCACCAGTTGATCTGGGCGGGAACGTCCGGAAGCGGGGACGCCGTCTCCTTCGGGCCGGTTCCGGCCTCGGAGCACAGGCGGTACAGGCCGAGCTGGTGGGCCCTGAGGCCGGCCTTGAAGCGGGACGAGGCCCCGAGCGCGGACATGACGCCCGCCACGTGGCGGCGGTAGGTACGGACGGACACGCCCATGCAGCGGGCCGCGGACTCGTCCTTCATCCCGGAGCACAGGTAGTACATCGCCCGTGCCTGGTTGTCGTTGTCGAGGATGCCGAGGGCGTCCCGCAGGTTGGAGAAGCCCACCGCGCGGTCCCAGAGGGCGCGCTGGTAGCGGATCATCCAGTCGATCATCCCCGGGGAGCGCACGACGCGCAGCTTGGTCGCGTCGTCGGCCCGGTTGGACTCGACGAAGCCGACACGCGAGCCGATCACCAGCATCGTGGGGAACCCGTCGGGGGCCACGCGGACGCGCACGCCCCGGTCGGAGAGGAGCGAGATCGCCCGCCGGTTCCCTCCTTCCAGCAGGTCCGAGTGGGTGGCCGTCATTCTGAGGTCGATCCTGCGGGAGGGACCTGCGGACTCGGTGATCCTGGTGACGGCGGAGGCACCGAGGATCGAGGCCGAAACGGTCGTCATCCGAACCTCGGGGAGGGGGTCCCCGAGCAGTTCCACCTCTTCCCAGAACCGGGCCGTGAGGTCGCGGGCGTCGACATCCTCGTCCCCGCCGTCCAGGGGAGGAGCCAGATTCATCTTCCAGTGGGTACCAGGGTTTTCGAGATGGTCGTTCGGGGGAGTGGGGGATTCGGCGCCCTCCTCGAGAGAAACGTCGATGCAGGGTTCCCGAATAGCCGGTTCATTCATTTTTGAAAGATGTCTCGCTGGGGGTTCGCGATATAGTGAAGTGACCATATTGAGTGTTCCAGTATGGGCTGTTTCCATCAATGTCTTGGCCAGTTGTGGACATGGTGACAACGCCGACCACTTCGCAGGCGGACGCCGGGGCGCGGGTACGACGGGTCGCGTGCGCCGGTCTGCGGAAAACCGCTGCGAAACCGGGACCGAAGCGGCGCGGCATGGTTACCCGTGACCTCCCCCTGCTCCGCCGTCCTGCCCGAGCGGGCCGATCGCGCGCGTGGAAAGCCGAAGGACGGCCCGGCCGCCAAGGACGCGGTCATCGAAGTCCAGGCCGGCCGGACCATCGCCCCCGAAACCGGGAACACCGGGCTCGAACGCCGGTCGGGACCGGACTCGGCCGACTCCGCCGCGCCGCTCCCGGCCGCCGGGCCCCCGGCCGATCC
>NZ_QPFC01000408.1:0-8519 GCF_003427465.1 Nocardiopsis sp. TNDT3
CCGGACCCACCGCGTACGTGTCATGGCGCCGATTGTGGCGTGGAAACGCCCGCACTGCCAGGCTTGCCGGTCCCCGCGCAGGTGGTGCCCGGGCCGTGGCGTGTCGGCTCGTCGGCCACCGGCATGCGGGGCGTGGACGGCGGTCCGGATGTCCGGCGGGGACGGCCGCGGTGCCCGTCCCCGGGCTTCGGTCAGCGGGCACCGACCGCCCAGACCGCTCGGGTCACAGCGGTGTCCCCGCCCCGGTGGAGGGCTGGGGCGGGGCGGTGGGATGCTGGGGGCGGTCGGACCAGGGAGGACAGGATGGACGAGGACGAATTCACGCGGTTCTGGGCGCAGCGGCGACTGTGCATGCTGGCGTCGCCGCGCCCGGACGGGTCCATCCACCAGGTCCCGGTGGGGGCGACCTACGACGCCGAGGCGCGCCTGGTACGGGTGATCTCCTCGGGCAGCAGCTACAAGGCGCGCAACCTCGCGGCCCACCCCGGCGCCAGGGTGTCGGTGTCGCAGGTGGAGGGGCGCGCGTGGTGCACGGTGGAGGGCTCCGCGACGGTCTCCGACGACCCCGAGCGGGTGGCGGAGGCGGTGCGCCGCTACGGCGAGCGCTACAAGACGCCGCGGGAGAACCCGAACCGAGTGGTCATCGAGATCGCCGTAGAACGGTTCCTGGGCAACGTGCGTCCGGGCTGAGGGGTCCGGCGCTACCAGCGTCGGCGCACCGTGCCCTTGGGCCCGGCCACCAGGCTCGCGGCCGGAACGTCGTCGGCCACGACCGTCCCGGCCGCGACCACGGCGTCGCGGCCGATGCTGACGCCGGGCAGGATCGTCGCACCGGCGCCGATCCACACGTTCTCCGCCACGTCGATGGGCGCGCCGCTGAGGAACCGGCGCCGCTCGCCGGGGTCCACCGGGTGGCCGACCGTGATGAACGTGGCCTTCGGGCCGACCATCACGCCCTCGCCCAGGCGAATGCCCGCGTAGTCGAGGAACGTGCAGCCCTGGTTGACGAAGACGCGCTCGGCCAACTCCAGGCGCAGGCCGTGGTCGGTGTAAAAGGGCGGATAGATCGTCACCCGTGCCGGGAGGGGGCGGCCCAGGATCTGCTCGAACAGCGCCGCCTTCCCCTCCTCGTCGTCGAACGGGAGGACGTTGAGGCGGGAGGTCAGCTCCGTGGCCCGCAGCACCCTCTCGCTCATCGCCCGGAACTCGGCGCCCAGGACGCGTTCGCCCCTGGCCTGGAGTTCGGGGTCGTGGATCAGCATGAAGCGGTCGTCGGTCATCGGGTGATTGTGGCGCATCCGCCGACGGGGTCGCGTCACCGCTGCTCCAGATCCGCTCCTCCGAAGCCGCTCCTCCGCCGACGGGTCGGCGGCCACGGGCGCCCCGCCGGGCGGGGCGGCGTGGCGGCCCCGCCCGGCCCCGGTCGCCTACCGGGCCGCGAGCGCGTCCGCGAGTTCCCCCAGTTTCAGGGCGTTGGCGCCCTTGACGAGCACCACGTCCCCGGCCCGGAGGCCGTACCGTTCCAGCCACTCCCCGGCCGCGTCCCTGTCCGCGACCACCTGACCGCCGGGCCCGTACTCGTCCGCGAGCGCGTGCGCCTCCGCCCGGCCCACCGCGACCAGCACGTCGACGCCCAGCGACGCGGCGAGCGCGCCGACCCTGCGGTGCTCCCGCTCCGAGCCGTCCCCGAGTTCGCGCATCTCCCCCAGCAGGGCGATCGTGCGTCCGCCGCTCTCACGGCCCAGGTGCGCCAGCGCGCGCAGCGCCGCGCTCGTGGAGTCGGTGTTGGCGTTGTAGGCGTCGTTGACCACCGTCACCCCGTCGGGGCGTTCGGTGACGCGCATCCGCCCCTCCGACACCGGCACCGCCGCGGTGAGGGCCCCGCCGATCTGTTCGACGTCCATCCCCGCCGCCCCGGCCACCGCGGCGGCGGCGAGCGCGTTGGGCACCTGGTGCTCCCCCACCACCTGAAGGCGGACCGGGGCCTGCCCGGCCGGGGTGTGCAGGGTGAACGAGGCCCTGCCCCGCCCGTCGAGGGCGACGTCGGTGGCGTACACGTCCGCGGCGCGCTCCACCCCGAAGGTGACCACCTCGGCCTTCGTGCGCGCGGACATCGCGGCCACCCGCGGATCGTCGGCGTTGAGCACGGCCACGCCGCCCTCGGCCGCGGCGGGCAGCGCCTCGACCAGTTCGCCCTTGGCCCTCGCGGTCATGTCCGGGCCGCCGAACTCCCCGGCGTGCGCGGTGCCGACGTTGAGCACCGCCCCGATCCGGGGCGGGGTGATACCGGTGAGGTAGGCGATGTGCCCCTGCCCGCGTGCGCCCATCTCCACCACCAGGTGGCGAGTGTCGGCGGTGGCCTCCAGGGCGGTGAGCGGGAGGCCGATCTCGTTGTTGAACGACCCCTGCGTGAAGACGGTGGCTCCGGCGCGGTCGAGGACCTGGGCGATGAGGTCCTTGGTGGAGGTCTTGCCGGAGGAACCGGTCACCGCGATCACGTCCAGGTCCGCCAGCGCCTCGACGTGGGCGCGGGCCCAGGCGCCCAGCGCGGCGAGGGGGTCCTCGACCACCACGGCGGGCAGGCCGAGCGGGCGGGCGGCGAGCACCGCGACCGCCCCGGCCTCGACGGCGGACGGGGCGAAGTCGTGTCCGTCGCGGCCCTGTCCGGGCAGTGCGACGAACAGGTCACCGGGGATCGCCTCGCGGGAGTCGAAGGCGACCCCGGTCACCTGGGTCGCGGGATCGGCGTCGGTGACCCGGCCGCCGGTGGCGGTAGCGATCTGGGCGAGGGACAAGGGCTGCACGTGACCTCCGGATGCGCTCGGCGTGAGGGTTCGACCGTACCGAGGAAGGCCGGGCGAGACCGTGATTTCGGGGCAAGGCGCGGCCTCCGGTCCACACGGACCCGGGGCTCGGCCCGCCTTGTCGGTCAGGCCCGTACGCGCCGGTCCGCCTCCTCTCGCGGGAACGCGCCGCGCACGCGAACGCCCCGCTCCCGCCGCGCGGGCGGGAACGGGGCGTCGTGGCGGCGCCTACACGGGGTCGCCCGTGCCGCCTGCGGGGTCCATGACCCCACAGACCGGCTCACCGATGCCACAGACCGGCTCGCCGATGCCACCGCCGACAGCGACACCGCGCAGGGCGCGACGGGCAGCAGCACCGCCAGGAGGGTGGGCGGCAGGGGACCGGTGTGACGGCGGCGCTCACGTGTGCTCCGGTGTCCGCGCGGCGTCCGCGTCCGAGGAGGCGGAAGGGGAGACAGTGACCGGAGCGCGGCGCCCGGCGCGCACTCCGTTGGCGATGACCAGGACCTCGGCCAGCTCGTGGGTGAGGATGACCGCCGCCAGACCCAGCACCCCGAACGCCGACAGCGGGATGAGGACCAGCAGGATCGCCCCCGACAACAGCAGGCTCTGGAGCATGATCCGCCGGGCCCGGCGGGCGTGGGCCAGGGCCCGGGGCAGCGCCCGCAGGTCCTCGCCCATGAGGGCGACGTCGGCGGTCTCGATCGCGACGTCAGTGCCCATCGCGCCCATGGCCACCCCGGTGTCGGCGGTGGCCAGGGCGGGGGCGTCGTTGACGCCGTCGCCGACCATCGCCACCGGCCCGTGGCGGCGCAGAGCGCTGACCAGGGCCGACTTGTCCTCGGGACGCAGGTCGGCGTGGACCTCGTCAATGCCGACCCGCGCCGCCAGGGCGCGGGCGGTGCGCTCGTTGTCGCCGGTGAGCATCACGGTGCGCACGCCCATGCGGTGCAGGGCGGCGACCGCCTCGGCGGCCTCGCCGCGCAGCTCGTCGCGGATCGCGACGGCGCCGACCAGGCGGCCGTCGGCCTCGACCAGGACGGTGGTGGCGCCCTGTTCCTGGAGTCGGGCCACCTCCGGCGCCAGCGGCCCGGGGTCGATGTAGCCGGGCCGGCCGAGCCGCAGGGGCGTGCCGTCGGCCGAGGTGCCGGTCAGGCCGTTTCCGGCCACCGCCGCCACGTCCCGGGCGGGTGCGGGGTCGGGGTGGGAGGCCAGGATCGCGGCGGCCAGCGGGTGTTCGCTGCGCGCCTCCAGCGCGGCGGCCAGGGCCAGGACCTCCTCGCGGGTGCGCCCGTGCGCGGGTGCGACGGCCACCACGGCGGGCGCGTTGCGGGTGAGGGTGCCGGTCTTGTCCAGGGCGACCACGCGCACCGTTCCGAAGGACTCCAGGGCGGCCCCGCCCTTGACCAGCACGCCCGACCGGCTCGCCGAGCCGATCGCGGCGACCACGGTGACGGGGACGGCGATGGCGAAGGCGCACGGGGAGGCGGCCACCAGCACCACCAGGGCGCGCTCGACCCACACCCCCGGGTCGCCGAACAGGGAACCGGCGACGGCGATCAGGGCCGCGGCGACGAGGATGCCGGGCACCAGGGGTCGGGCGATCCGGGCGGCCAGGCGCTGGGCGGCGCCCCTGCGCGCCTGCTCGCGTTCGACGATGTGCACGACGCGGGACAGGGAGTTGTCGGCCACCCGGGCGCTGGCCTCGACCTCCAGGGCGCCGCCGCCGTTGACGGTCCCGGCGAACACCCCGGTCCCCTCGACGGCCTCGACGGGGACGGACTCACCGGTGACGGTGGAAGTGTCCACGGTGGAGCGGCCCGCGCGGACGACGCCGTCGGTGGCGATGCGCTCGCCGGGCCGGACCAGGAGCAGGTCCCCGACGTCGAGTTCGGCGGGGTCCACGGTGGTCTCGCGGCCCTCGCGCAGCACGGTGGCCCGGGGCGGGACCAGGTCGAGCAGGGCGCGCAGGCCGTGGCGGGTGCGGGCCACGGCGTGGTCCTCCAGGGCCTCGGCCAGGGAGAACAGGAAGGCGAGCATCGCGGCCTCGCCCACCTCGCCGAGCAGGACGGCTCCGGCCATGGCCACGGTCATCAGCGTGCCCACACCCAGCCTTCCACGGACCAGGGCGCGCAGGGTGCCGGGGACGAAGGTCCACCCGCCCGCCGCGATCGCCCCCGCGAACAGCACGGTCGCCAGGACCGGCACCGGCGCGAGCCACTCGCCGACCAGTCCGGACAGCCACAGGACACCGGCCAGGCCCGCCCACCGGACGGTGGCCGAGTTCCACCACGCGCCCGGGTTCTCCTCCGGTTCCGGGGCGCCGGCGCCGCAGGTGGGGTCGCCGCAGCCGTCGGCGTCGGCAGTCTCACCGGCACCGGCGTGACCGCCGTCGGAGGCACTGTCGGCGGTGACCGGGCGGGGGCGCCCGCGGGCGTCGCCGCCCGAGCAGCAGGAGCAGGTGACCGAGGCGGGGGCCCGGGACGCGGGCGCGGGTGTCAGGTTCGGCGTCGGGCGGCCCCGGCGGGGCTCGGGCGCCCCGTCGCCGCCGCAGCACAGGTCGGACACGGTTCAGCCCTCTCCCACAGCCGGTTCGGGGTCGGGCAGCAGCAGGGCCAGCAGGGTGTGACCCGCGTCGGTGAGGCGGTACATGACGAGCTTGCCCTCGCGCCGGGAGGCGGCCAGACCGGCGGTGCGCAGTTGGCGCACGTGGTGGGAGACGAGGTTCTGCGAGGCGGAGCAGACCCAGGCCAGGTCGCACACGCACAGTTCGTCGCCGACCGCCAGCGCGCGGGCGATGCGCAGCCGGGTGGGGTCGGCCAGGGCCCGGGCCCGGTCGGCGGCGAGCCGGACGTCATCGTCGGCGGGCACGCGGGCGCGGACCGCCTCGGCCTGGGGCAGGTCGAGGCAGAGGAGTTCACAGGAGTCGGAGGACATACCAACAAACTAACGCTCGTTGATATGTTGGGTCAATGTGAGACCCCGGTCCGATCCGGCGCGCCCCTGCCCACGACGGGGCTCCCCGCGCCGAAGCGGGCCCCTCGCGCGGGACGGGGTACGGCGCCCGGAACGGGGAGCGCACGGGTCAGAGGGTGAGCAGCACCTTGGTCGCGCGGCGCCCGTCGACGACGCCGGTGGCGCCGAACCGCCGGGCGAGCGCCGGGCCGTCAGGGCTCCCGCCGCCCGCACTCCGCCCGGTCCCCCGCGGTGGACGGACGCGTCTACTCGCCGGCCCGCGCCCCGGACCCGGTGACGGGGGCGAGCCAGAGGCCGGTGAGGGCGTCGGTCAGCCCGACGGCGGCCCGGTGCCAGGACTCCCTGGGGGTGTCGGCCCCCTCGGCCAGGGCGCGCTCGCGCTCGGCGATCATGTGCACCATGAGATGGCGTGCCATGTCCCGGCGTTCCCCGCGGACCTCGGTCGGCAGGTCGGGAAGGCACCTGAGCAGTTCCTCCCCCACCCGGACCAGGGAGGGGGAGTTGAGGGCCTCGCCGGCCACGGTCGCACGGTAGGCGGGGTCGCTGACGGCCTGGGCGCTGAACCTCCCGTACCAACTGGGTGTGCCCAGGTCGGCGAGGTGCTGGGCCAGGGGTTCCACCATGCAGGCGATCCAGTCCCTCACCCGGTCGGACCCGTCGAACCTCAGCACCATGCGCAGACGCAGCTCCTCGATCTGGTCGTTGTGCCTGCGCACGATCGCGCGGATCAGCCCCTCCCTGGAGCCGAAGTGGTAGCTGACCGCGGTGTTGTTCCCCTGCCCCGCCTCCTGGCTGATCTGCCGGTTGGAGACACCGGCCAGTCCGTGCTCGGCGAAGAGCCGCTCCGCCGCCGCCAGAATCGCCTCCCGCGTCGCGGCGACCCGGTCCGACCTCGTCACCCTGCCGTTCACAGGGACCACCGTACCGATCCCGGAATCCGGCCGCCCACCGGCTCCGGCCGCTCCGGGATCCGGCCCCGCCCCCGACACCGTGCGCGTCCGGCACGGGCGCTCCCCGCCGGAACGCGGACGCCGCCGAACGATCCGCCCACTGTGTCCCTCCTCACCTCCGCGCCCGACAGCGGGCGCCGTCGGGGTACGTGCTGTTAGCGTAAGTCATGCGCCTGACTTAAAAGTGGGCGCTTTCGTACGTCCGGAAACGGGGACCCACTCCATGACCCATGCCCCTGGCGGAGCGACAGCGCCCGGTGACGCCGCTCCTCCCCTACGGCCGAACGTGATCGTCGCCGTCCTGGCCTTCGGCGGGATCGTCGTCTCGCTCATGCAGACCCTGGTCATCCCGCTCGTGCCCGTCCTGCCCGACCTGCTGGGCGCCACGCCCGGGGACACCGCGTGGGCGATCACCGCCACGCTGCTCGCGGCCGCGGTCGCCACCCCGACGGTCGGCCGCCTGGGCGACATGTACGGCAAGCGCCGCATGCTGCTGTTCAGCCTCGCCGTCCTCGTGGCCGGCTCGGTGCTGTGCGCCCTGGCCCACAGCCTGGTGCCGATGGTCGTCGGCCGCGCCCTCCAGGGCCTGGCGGCCGGGGTCATCCCCCTGGGCATCAGCATCATGCGCGACGTGCTGCCCCCCGAACGGCTCGGCGGGGCGACCGCGCTGATGAGCGCCTCGCTCGGGGTGGGCGGCGCGCTCGGGCTGCCCGCCGCCGCGCTCGTGGTGCAGGAGGCGGACTGGCACGTGCTGTTCTGGGTCGCCGCCGGGCTCGCGACCGGGGCCGCCGTGCTGGTGCGCGCCCTGGTCCCCGCGTCCGGGGTGCGCGCGGGCGGTAGGTTCGACCTGCCCGGGTCGGCGGGCCTGTCCGTGGCGCTGCTCCTGCTGCTGCTCGCGGTCTCCAAGGGCTCGGACTGGGGCTGGGGCAGCGGTGTCCCCGCCGCCATGCTCGCGGTCGCGGTCGCGGTGCTCCTGGTGTGGGGCTGGTGGGAGCTGCGTACGCCGCACCCGCTGGTCGATCTGCGCGTCAGCGCGCGGCGCCAGGTCCTGCTCACCAACACCGCGTCCCTGGTGTTCGGCTTCTCCATGTTCGCCATGTCCCTGGTCGTCCCGCAGCTGCTCCAGATGCCCGAGGTCACCGGCTACGGCTTCGGACAGACGATCCTGGTCGCGGGTCTGGTGATGGCGCCCAACGGGCTGGTGATGATGGCGATGTCCCCGGTCTCGGCGCGTATCTCCCGGGCGAGGGGTCCCAAGACGACCCTGATGGTCGGCGCACTGCTGGTCGCGCTCGGCTACGGCCTGAGCCTGGTGTCCATGTCCGCCCTCTGGCAGCTCGTGATCGCCTCCACCGTCATCGGCGCGGGCGTGGGCCTGGCCTACGGGGCCATGCCCGCCCTGGTCATGGCGGCCGTGCCCCGGACCGAGACGGCGGCGGCCAACAGCCTCAACACCCTGATGCGCTCCATCGGCACCTCCGTGGCCAGCGCCGTCGCGGGCGTGGTCATCGCCAACGTGACCATGACCGCGGGCGCGGAGGTCCTCCCCGCCCGGGAGGCCTTCACCCTGCTCCTGGGCCTGGGCGCCCTCGCCGCGCTCGCCGCCTTCGCCGTCGCCGCCTTCCTGCCCGGGCGGGGCAGGCCGGCCGACCTCGACCGGCCCGAACCCCCGCCCGCGGCCCCCGACCAGCGCGCGGACCCCTCGGAGGACGAAGGGACCGGACGCGACCAGGCGCGGGAGCACCCGAGCGGGCTCCGCTGAAGCCGAGCGCCAGGCGTCCGCGGACTC
>NZ_QPFC01000409.1:0-7317 GCF_003427465.1 Nocardiopsis sp. TNDT3
GGGGGTCACCCTGTTCGGCAGGGAGTACGCCGCGCCGCTGCTGACCGCGCCGATCGGGGTCCTGGAGCAGGTGCACGAGGAGGCGGAGCTCGCCGTGGCCGAGGCCGCCAACGCCGTGGGCGTGCCGATGGTGCTGTCCACGGCCGCCTCCACCCCGATGGAGCGAGTCGCCGAGGCGGTCGACTCCTGGTGGTACCAGTTGTACTGGCCCGGCGACGACGCGCTGGCCGAGTCGTTCGTGCGGCGGGCGACGGCCGCGGGGGCGGAGGCGGTCGTCGTCACCGCCGACACCAAGCGGCTGGGATGGCGGCCCCGCGACCTGGCGCTGGGCCACCTGCCGTTCCTGCGCAGCCAGGGCACGGCGAACTACTTCAGCGACCCGGAGTTCCGGTCCCGGCTCAAGGCCGACCCGGAGCCGGGCGGGGTGTTCACCGAGGCGGTGTTCCACTTCCTGGGCGCGTTCGCCAGCAGGTCCCTGAGCACCGACAACATCGCCCGCATCCGCCGGTGGACGGACCTGCCGGTGCTGGTCAAGGGCATCGTGCGCGGGGACGAGGCCGCCGACCTGGTGGCGGCGGGCGTGGACGGGATCGTGGTCAGCAACCACGGCGGCCGGCAGGTCGACAACGCCGTGGCGGCGCTGGACGCCCTGCCCGAGGTGGTGGACGCGGTCGGCGACCGCGCCGCGGTGCTGTTCGACTCGGGTGTGCGCTCGGGCGCCGACGTGGCCGTGGCGATGGCGCTGGGGGCCGAGGCGGTGCTGCTGGGGCGGCCGTGGGTGTACGGGCTGGCCGTGGGCGGCGCCGCGGGTGTGGAGCACGTGCTGCGCGCGACGCTGGCCGAGTTGCAGATCACCGCCGAGCTGATGGGCAAGGACGCGAAGGACCTGGACGGGAGCGACGTCGTGCGCCGCTGACGCGGACACGGAGCCGGTCCCGGAGACGCCGCGCGCCGCCGGGACCGGTCCGCTTCCTTCCGGTCGCGCTGTCAGCCCTTGACGGCTCCGGAGGTCAGGCCCGCCACGATCCTGCGTTGCAGGACCAGGGCGAAGATGATCAGCGGGACCGACACCAGGACCGACGCGGCCATGATCTGCCCGATCGGGTTCTCGTAGCCGACCCGCTGGAAGGTCGCCACGAAGACCGGGACCGTCTGCACGTTCAGGTCGTTCGGGGCGAAGGAGAAGGCCAGCAGGAACTCGTTGGTGGCGTACACGAAGGTCAGGATGGCCGCCGCTCCCACGCCCGGCGCCGCCAGCGGCGCCACCACGCGCAGGAAGGCCTGGAACGGGGTGGCCCCGTCCACCTTCGCCGACTCCTCGATCTCCTTGGGGATGCCCGCGAAGAACGTGGTGAGGATGAAGACGGCCAGCGGCAGGGTCAGCGCCACGTACGGGATGATCATGCCCGCGAAGGAGTTGAGCAGGTTGATCCCGGTCCACTCGTTGAGCTGCAGGTACATCTGGTAGAGCGGGTTGACCAGCGCCACCGGCGGGAACAGGGTCGCGACCAGGGTGGCGGCCAGGATCGCGAACTTGCCCGCCAGCGGCAGCCGGGCCAGGGCGTAGCCCGCCAGCGAGGCCACCGGGATGCAGATCAGCGTGGTCACCGTCGCCACGATCAGCGAGTTGCGCAGCGCGAACTGGAAGCCCTGGTTGAAGATCTCCCGGTAGTTGCTGAAGTCGAAGGGCCCCTGGAAGATGTTCGGATCGGTGATCGCCGCCGATCCCGTCCGCAGGCTGGTCATGCCCATCCACAGGAACGGGAACAGGCACCACAGCAGCACCACGGCCAGCCCGAGCAGCTTGAGGGTGTTGCCCACCGCCGGGTGGACGCGTCGGCGCGGCTTGTGCACCGGACCGCTCGGCCTCACCGTCTCGGCCGTCATCGCTTCTCCTTCCGCGGCGCCTCACCGATCATGTGGCGGCCCATCCGGCTGATGAAGGCCAGGCCGACGAGCATGACGATGACGAACGTGACCGTGGACAACGCGTTGGCGTAGCCCAGGTCCGGGTCCCGGACCAGGTAGCGCTGCGCGTAGACCGACAGGGTGGCCAGCGAGTTCGAGTAGCCGGTGAACACGTACGCGAAGTCGAACATGCGCAGGGCGTCCACCGTGCGGAACAGCAGGGCCACGACGATCGACGGGCGCAGCAGCGGCAGGGTGATGTTCCAGAAGCGCTGGAGCGCGTTGGCCCCGTCCACCCTGGCCGCCTCGTAGTAGTCCTTCGGGATGGTCTGGAGGCCCGCGAGCAGCAGCAGGGCCACGAACGGCGCGGTCTTCCACACGTCGGCGCTGATGATGCCGACCATCGACCAGAACGGGTCGCGCAGCCAGTTGATGTCCGTGCCGAGGACGGCGTTCACGAAGCCCGGGTTGGGGTCGAACATGAACCGCCACACCTGCGCGGCCACGGCGGTCGGGATGACCCACGGGATCAGGATGACCGCGCGGGTCAGGCCCCGGCCGAGGAAGGCCTGGTGCATGATCAGCGCGAAGGCCATCCCGACGAGGAACTCCAGCGACACCGACGCGACCGTGAACACCAGGGTGTTCCAGACGGCGTTGAAGAAGCCGGAGTCGGTCAGGACGCGGACGTAGTTGTCGACGCCGGTGAACTCCTGGCGGAACCCCCGGATCTCGTAGAGGCTCATCCCGATCGCGTAGAAGACCGGGAAGAGCGCGATCACGGCCATGAAGGCGAACGACGGGGCGAGGAAGATCCGCCCCATCGCACGCTCACCCAGGCCCCTGCTCACGCGGACTCTCTGGGTCGTCGCCATGTGACCTACTCTTGTTCGAGCGCGTCGTTGGCCGCCTGGTCCACCGCCTCCAGGGCCGTGCCGGACTCCTCCTGGCCCCGGAAGGCCGGGTGCAGGTTGTCCTGCACGGCCAGGGACAGCGAGTTGTAGCCGGGCACCGGCGGGCGGGCCTGGGCCTGGGCGAGGATGTCGCCGAGCATCTGGAAGTCGGGGTCGTCGGTGTTCTCGTAGGCGCTCGCCATGGTCGGCGGCAGGCTGTTCTGGAGCAGGATGTCCTGCGCCTCGGGGTCGGTGGCCGCCCACAGGACGAACTCGCGGGCCAGCTCCTTGCTGTCGCTCAGCGTGCTGACCGCGTTGTTGAGACCGCCCAGCGCGCTGGTGGTGCCCTCACCGGTGAATGTGGGCAGCGGGGCGACCGCGAAGTCGTCCGCGACCGCGCTCTCCTCGTCGCCCTCGCCCGCCAGGAGCGGGATGGCGTAGGGCCAGTTGC
Organism: Nocardiopsis sp. TNDT3; assembly: GCF_003427465.1. NCBI lineage: Bacteria > Bacillati > Actinomycetota > Actinomycetes > Streptosporangiales > Nocardiopsidaceae > Nocardiopsis > Nocardiopsis sp. TNDT3. Next base: position 3,253 of record NZ_QPFC01000409.1, read on the forward strand.
GCATGTAGACGGCCTCGCCCGCCTGGAACAGGGCGCGCGCGTCGTCCTCGACCATGGTGTCGAAGCCGTCGGCGTAGAACCCGCTCTCGTAGGCCTCGGTCATGAAGTCCAGGGCCGTGGTGGCGGCGTCGCCCTCCAGGAAGGTGCTCTGCTCCTGGGCTTCGTCGAACAGCTGGCCGCCCGCGGACCAGTACAGCTCCAGGAAGTTGACGACGAAGCCCTCGTACTGGTCGCCCTGGCCGACGTAGGCGGAGATGCCCTCCTCCTCGGCGGCCGCCATGCCGGTGTCGTAGAGCTCCTCCCAGGTCGTGGGGGGCTCCTCGACGAGGTCGGTGCGGTAGTAGAGGAACGCGCCGTTGGAGGAGTAGGGCAGCGCGAACAGCTCCTGCTGCCACTGGGAGCTGTCGACGGCGCCCTCCAGGCTGACGCCCTCGACCTCGCCGCGCAGGTCCTCCAGGCTCTCGACGTAGCCGTACTCGGCGAACTCACCGGTCCAGATGACGTCCAGGCCCAGGACGTCGAACTCCCCCGCCTGGTTCTGGAGGTCCTGGAACATGGCCTGGCGCTGCTCGTCGGCGGTGGGGGCCAGGAAGAAGATGTCGACCTGCTGGTCGGGGTTGTTCTCGTTCCACAGGCGCGCGACCTCCTCGTGGATCGCGCGGTCGGCCCCGGTGACCGCCCAGACGAACGCCGGGTCCTCGGCCAGGCCCGCGGTCTCGCCGCCCTCCCCCGCGGTCTCCTCCCCTGGGGGTTCGCCGCACGCGGTGGCCAGGGTGAGGCTCAGTGCGGCGAGCCCGGCAGCGCATGCGCGCACTGTGTACCCCTTCTGGTGTGAATGCACTGGCATGGCTCTCTCCTTACCGCGCCGGACGGGTCTCCGGGCGCGCGGCGTCGAGTGTGTGCTGGGACATCCCCCCGTGGTCGTGCGCAAACGATGCCATCGACTGTGTGATCTAGTCAACAGTGAACGCGTTTCGATATACATCATGCACGGAAAGGAAAGGCACGCCGTCCGAATGTCCTCGTGAAAACGTTGCCATAACCGGGGTCGCGCTCCTACCGTGGACGGCATGGCCAGCCAACCCGCGAGCATGCGGGACGTCGCCCATCGAGCGGGGGTCTCCCTCTCGACGGTCTCCCGTGTGCTGCGCGGGGCCCCCGGGGTCGCCCCGGAGGTGCGCCAGCGCGTCCAGCGGGCCGCGGACGAGCTGGCCTACGTGGTCTCGCGCAACGCCTCGGGCCTGGTCACCGGCCGCACCGGGCGGGTCGCGGTGGTCGTGCCCTTCCTCCAGCCGTGGTTCTTCGGGATGGTCCTGGCGGGGGTCAGCGACGCTCTTCGCGAGGCGGACCTGGACATGCTCGTCTACCAGGTCGGCGAGACGCGGGCCAGGGAGGGCTGGACGCGGGCGCTGCCGCTGCGGCGCAACACCGACGCCGTGGTCACCGTGTCCATGGACCTGTCCGAGGAGGAGTGCCACCGGCTCGATGACGTGGGCGTGCCCGTGGTGCTGGTCGGGCAGAGGGCACCCGATCGGGCCAGCGTGTACATCGACGACCGGGCAGGCGCCGCGGGGGCCACCCGGCACCTGCTCAACCTGGGGCACACGCGCGTGGCCTACATCGCCTCACGGTCCGAGGCCTGGTCCAGCGCCAGCTCGCGGCACCGGCTGGAGGGGTACGGAGCGGCCATGGCGGAGGCGGGGCTGACGCCGCGGAGCGTGGCCAAGGCCACCGGGCACACGGGCGGTGAGCTGGCCATGGGCGAGCTCTTGTCGGACCACGACCCGCCCACGGCCGTGCTGGCCGAGTTCGACGACCTCGCTCTGGGCGCGTACCGCACGCTGCGCCGCTCGGGCGTGCGCGTGCCGGAGTCGATCTCCCTCATGGGCTTCGACAACCACGACACCGCGGCGGTGATGGACCTGACCACCGTCGACCAGGCCCCCTACGACACCGGGCTGACCGCGGGTCGGCTCACCGTGGGCATCCTCGGCGGGACGGCCACGCGCCTCCAGGTGGAGATGCCCACCCAGCTCATCCTGAGGCAGTCCACCGCCGCGCCCCGGAGCACGCGCGGCCTGTTCTCCTGACCGATCCGGAGGAACCAGCATGCAGCAGTGGTGGCGCGACGCGGTCCTGTACCAGGTCTACCCGCGCAGCTTCGCCGACGCCGACGGGGACGGGACCGGCGACATCGCGGGGATCACCGCGCGCCTGGGCCACGTCGCCGACCTGGGCGCGGACGGGATCTGGCTGTCGCCGTTCTACACCTCGCCGTGGGCGGACGGCGGGTACGACGTGGCCGACTTCCGGGACGTGGACCCGCGCCTGGGCACCCTGGAGGACTTCGACGCGATGGTGGCCGCCGCGCACGCGCTGGGTCTGCGGGTGATGGTCGACATCGTGCCCAACCACACCTCCGAGGAGCACCCGTGGTTCCGGGAGGCGCTGGAGGCCGGCCCCGGGTCGCCCGAGCGGGAGCTGTACGTCTTCCGCGACGGGCGGGGCTCGGACGGCGAGCTGCCGCCGACCAACTGGCGTTCGACGTTCGGCGGTCCGGCGTGGACCCGCGTGGCGGACGGGCAGTGGTACCTGCACATGTTCGCGCCCGAGCAGCCGGACCTGAACTGGGACGACCCGCGGGTGCGCGAGGAGTTCCGCGGCATCCTGCGGTTCTGGAGCGGGCGCGGGGTGGACGGGTTCCGGATCGACGTGGCGTACGCGCTGGTCAAGGACCTGCGGGAGCCGTTGCGCGACCTGGTGCTGGTGGAGGGCGGCCGGTTCGAGGACATCGCGGCCAACCCGGACCACCCGTTCCTGGACCGGCCCGAGGTGCACGAGGTGTACCGGGACTGGCGGCGGGTGCTGGCGGAGTTCGACCCGCCCCGGGCCACGGTGGGCGAGGTGTGGCTGCCCGGTGAGCGGCGGGTGCTGTACACGCGCCCGGACGAGCTGGACCAGGCGTTCAACTTCGACTTCCTGAGGACCTCGTGGGACGCCGACGCCTACCGCGGCGTGATCGACTCCTCGATCGCCGACGCCGGGCAGGTCGGCACGGTGCCCACGTGGGTGATCGGCAACCACGACGTGGTGCGGCCGGTGTCGGTGCTGGGGCTGCCCCCGGGCACCGACCAGAAGGCGTGGCTGCTCTCCGACGGGCGCGACCCGGAGCCGGACCTGGAGCTGGGCACGCGGCGGGCACGGGCGCTGGCACTGCTGGAGCTGTCGCTGCCGGGGTCGGCGTACGTGTACCAGGGCGAGGAGCTGGGGCTGCCGGAGGTGGCGGACCTGCCCGCGCGGGCGCTGGAGGACCCGCGGTGGGTGCGCAGCGGGCACACCGACAAGGGGCGGGACGGGTGCCGGGTGCCGCTGCCGTGGACACGGGAAGGAGCGTCGTACGGGTTCGGCGGGGACACCCCGTGGCTGCCCCAGCCCCGAGGGTGGGGCCGGTGGTCGGTGCGGGCCCAGAACGACGACCCCGGGTCCGTGCTCTCCCTGTACCGCCGGGCTCTGGCACACCGCCGGGAGTTCTCCTCGGACGAGACTCTGAGCTGGGACGACACGCTGAACCGGGGGCCGGTGCTGGCCTACTGGCGGGGTGGGGACGTGCTGGTGCTGGTCAACACGGGCGAGGAGGCGGTGGAGCTGCCGCCGGGCCGGGTGCTGGTGGCCAGCGCGGAGCTGGACGGGCGGCTCCCGGGAAACGCGGCGGTGTGGCTGCGCCGCTGACCGGCGTGCTCCCGAGGCGAAGCCCCGCCTCGCGGGAGGACGTCCCCGCCGATCACCGCGGTCCCGACCACAAGGCACCTCGGGGAGTTCGGGGTCCAACGGAAAGCGCGACCACGATTTCCGAGGCGAGGGATCGCTCAGCAGAACCACAGGGGCCCAGAGGCGAAGCCCCACGTCACGGGAGAACACCCCACCGACCCCCGCGAACCCGACCACAGGGGGCACCTCCGGGCGAAGCCCGCGTTGCGAGGAAACACGCCCCACCCGGCCGATCAACGCGGCCTCAACCCCAGGGGCCCAGAGGCGAAGCCCCACGTTGTGGGAGAGCACCCCACC
>NZ_QPFC01000410.1:0-2952 GCF_003427465.1 Nocardiopsis sp. TNDT3
CAACGGGAGGGTGGGGGTGGGTATTCCACGACCCGGGGACACTTTTTCCGGTGTCCCCCGCCACATTCCCCGTTCGGGCGCGGAGCGCGGCCGTGGGCGGAGCGCGGTCGGGCGTGGCGCGCGGTCAGGCGCGCGGGGCGGTGCTCTCCCGGGAGGTGAGCCGGGGTTCGAGCAGGGTCACCCCGGGGTTCCCGGGGCCGTCGATCTTGTCCATGAGCAGACCGACCGCGCGGGCCCCGACCTCCTCGGCGGGCAGGTCCACCGAGGTCAGCGGCGGGGCGCCGGGCGGGACCGGGCCGATGGCGACCACGGACAGCTCGGGCGGGGTGCGGCCGTGCTCGGCGAAGGATTCGAGCAGCGGACCGACGGAGGGCTCGTTGTGCACGATGAGGCCGGTGAGGCCGGGCCGCTCGCGGAGCAGGTCCTCCGCGAGGCCGTGCGCGGTGTCGGGGGAGCACGGGTGCAGGGTGGCGCGGACGCCGCGCTCGGCGGCGGCGCGTTCGAAGCCGGTGGTGGTGCGCTCGGCGAACCCGGTGCGCCGTTCGTACACCGAGGGGGGCTGTCCGACGAAGGCGAGGTCGGTGTGGCCGAGGTCGGCTAGGTGGTGCACGCAGGCAGCACCGGCGGCGGCGAAGTCGAGGTCCACGCAGGTCAGGCCCTCGGTGTCCTCGGGGACGCCGATGAGGACCGAGGGCAGGCCCAGTTCGCGCAGGACGGGGACGCGGGCGTCGTCGGCCTCCACGTCCATGACGATGACCCCGTCCACCATGGCGCTGCCCGAGACCCGGCGCAGGCCGTCGGGGCCCTCGCCCTGGGTGAGCAGGAGGACGTCGTGGTCGTGCGCGCGGGCGGCGGTGACCACGGAGACGGCGAAGCGCATCGCGACGGGGACGTGGACGTCGCCGCGGAGCGGGATGACCAGGGCGATCACGTTGCTGCGGCGGCTGGCCAGGGAGCGGGCGCCCGCGTGCGGCTGGTAGCCGAGGGCGTCGATGCTCTCCCTCACGCGCCGCCGGGTGGTCTCGGAGATCGACCGCTTGCCGCTGAGGACGTAGGAGACCGTGCTCGGCGACACGCCAGCGTGCCGGGCCACATCGGAGATCCGCACCGTGCCGTCCCGTCCGTTATCGAACCGATTCGATGCGCTGTTGCGCACCGTGTTGTCCCGGCGCGGAGCCGATGGGCGCCGCCGGGCGAGGAGCGGTCACGGAGCGTGGGGGTGAGGGGAAAAGGGGCGCCGTGGTCAGTCCTCGCGTCCGAGCGTACCGGAGGAGCCCGCGGCGGCGAGGTCGTAGGTCTCACGGAACTGGCGGACCCTGCGCTGGCGGCGCATCATCAGGGGGACGAAGGCAGCGATCATGGCCACCAGCGTTCCTGCCATGAACAGGTTGATCAGGGCGACCAGAGATTCGCTGTCGTAGATGAGCAGGGCATTGGCGACGTTGGGCACGGCGACGAAGCAGCCGAAGACGAGCATGAACTTCGGCGACCTGGAGGTGTCGCTCTGGTCGGCGAGGATGCGCCCGAGCCGGTTGGTCTCGGGGTCCGGGTGGAGGGTGCCCCGCATGATCTGCCAGTGCGCGGCCCAGGCCTTGGCCGGGTCGGCGTCCACAGGTAGCGGCCTGCCCTTGACCATGCGGCGCGTCATCCACGTGCAGAAGAAGCCGCCGAGCGCTGTGAGGACCAGCGCCCCGGCCAGGGTGCCTCCCGCGATGACGGGGAGCGGCCCACCGAAGCCCTCGGCCACCAACAGGGGGCCGAACAGCAGGGAGGCGGAGAAGACGCTGAAGGCGCCGACGCCCAGGGCTGTGCGGAGGCCGAACTGACGCGGGTTGTTCTGGGCGTAGATGTTGAATCGGCCCATGAGGGTGCCGAACCGCCCGGGGGCACGGGGGATGTCGCGGTTCCTGTTCATACCGGCGAACTACCCCGGGGCGCGCCGCGCACATGGGACCAACGACCCGAAGGGCGCACGGCGGGCCGGGGCGTCCCGGAGCCGACAGCAAGCGCCGGGGGCCTGGCCCACCACCCGGCCGCGGTCCTGCCTCGGCGGAGGGCGGCCCGCATCCGAACCCCTTCAGGAGGCCGCGACGGATCAGGGTTGTCCACGTTCGAGGAGGACAGGGTGCGGACGACCTCGGGCGGGGCGGCTAGTCCTGCTTCGGGTTGCTGTTCAGCTTGCGCCGTTCCCAGCGGTTGGGGTGGCGGATGACGACCCCCGCCATGCCGCCGGACCCATTGAGCCGGATCAGCGGGGTTCCCGCGAGCCGGTCGGGGGTCGTCTTGTCCTTGAGGCCGCCCATGCCGGGGTCCACGCCGCTGGTGTCCGCCGCCCAGCCGTCGGGGATGACGATCGTGACACCGGCCGCCTCTCCGTAGGCCTCCACCACGACCTCCGTGAGGCGGCACTCGACCCGGCTGAAGTCGATCTTCACCCCGGCTATGCCCCCGTGGGCGATCACGTGCCCGGGCACCTCCCAGCGCCCGGGGCCGAGGGACGCGCCGTGCATACCGCCCTTGACCACCAGCGGCGGCCGGCTTTCGGGGAGCTGCGGCTGAGGCAGGTCGGCGGTCAGGACGGCCAGCTCGGCGTGCGTCTTGGAATTCAGCGCCTGCTCCAGGCGCGTATCCAGCTCATCGAGGTCGATGCGCCCCTCGGCCGCCGCGTCGCGCAGTTGCTCCACCACCGCGTCCCGGTCGGCGTGGGAGGCGCGGAGGTCTCCGGGGGGAGCGGTGCGCGCGGGGGGCTTCGGAGGCTGGGCGTTCATGACCCAAGGATAAGAGCGGACGAACCGGACTGTACATCTCGGAGGCCGAACCTGTCGGGACCGCGGGTGCCGGTGTCCCCGTGGCTAGCGGTAGTACACCCCGATCCGGGAGCCCGCGACCTCCTCGACCCGCACGTCCAGGTCGAACACGTCCCGCAGCACGAGGTTGGCGTGTGTGCTCCGG
>NZ_QPFC01000411.1:0-6642 GCF_003427465.1 Nocardiopsis sp. TNDT3
GGGTTCCCCTCCTCCTGGAACCCCGGGGGCGCGGGTGTGCCCGGGGTTCCGTGACGGCTCCGGCGGCGGCCCGTTCGCCGGTCCCCGTCCGGGCACGGCGAAGGGCCGGGAACCGCCCCGCGGCTCCCGTCCCCGCCGTGTCAGGGCGTCAGCCGCAGGCCTCCCCGTCGAGGGTGAGCCCGGTCGGCTGCGCGGGCTCGCCGTCCACGGTCCCGTTGAAGCCGACCGTCACCGAGCTCCCCGGGGCGATCCGGGCGTTCCACCCGGCGTCGGTGACCCGCACGGACGCGCCGTCCTGGGTGTACGCGCCGTTCCAGAGGCTCGTGACCTCCTCACCGGCCGTGAACTCCCAGCCGACCTCCCAGCCCTCCAGTGCCTCGTCGCCGTCGTTGGTGACCGTCACCCCGGCCTGGAACCCGCCGCTCCAGGTGTTGGTGACGGTGTACTCGACCGCGCAGTCCCCGGGCTCGGGGTCCGGGGACGGCTCCGGGGTGGGTTCGGGGTCCGGCGTGGGCTCCGGCGTGGGCTCGGGGTCGCCGCCCCCGCCCGCCAGGTCGCCGTAGACGATCCCCCGGCCGTTGGTGCCGACGTAGACCCGGCCGTAGACGTTGGGGTCGCCGGTGATGGTCGCCCCCGTCCAGGCCCACTGGTGCTGGTCGTCGTTGATCCGCACCCAGCTCTCGCCCGCGTCGTCGGAGCGGAAGATCCCGCGCACGCCGTCGATCCTGGAGCTGGTGTACACCGCCGGGTAGTCCGAGCCCGGCGCGGGCGCGCCGAAGCCGACCGCGTCGCCCTCGTCCACGGCCTCGACCTGCTCGAAGGAGGCCCCGGCGTCCGTGCTCCGCCACATGCCGTAGTGGTCACCGGTGCCTCCGGCGACCCACACGTCACCGGTGTGGCCGGGCACCGCGCCGAAGCGGATGTTGCCCTCGGCCGGGAGCCCGTCGAAGCCCGCCGTGAAGGTGGCCCCGCCGTCGGTGCTGGTGTAGAAGGTGCCGCCGGAGACGGCGTAGAACACGTCCGGGTCCACCCGGTCGGCCTCCACCCTCGCGCCCGCCGGAACGCCGGTGGAGGCGGTCCACGACGAGCCCAGGGTGGTGGAGACGTGGACGCCTGTGCCGTCGGGGCTCCACACGACGGACGAGCCGTCCGCGTTCACCGCGACCGTGCCGCCGCCGGTCACGCCGCCGGGCTCCTGCCCGGCCCACCAGCTCTCGCCGCCGTCGGTGGACAGGCCGATGGCGGCCTCGGCGTCGCTGCCGCCGACCCGCGCGATGGTCGCGGGCTGGAGTTCGGCGAAGTCCAGGCTGGTCCCGTGGCCCCAGTAGGGCTGCTGGTACATCTGGTCGGGGACGGTCTCCAGGTCCTGGTGGGTGAAGCCGCCGATGTCGAGCAGGGCCGAGTGCAGCGGCGCGCCCTCGGGCGGGCTGATCAGGTCGTTCACGGCCGTCTCCTCGATGCCGTGCGCCCTGACCCCGATGTCGAAGGTGGTGCCCGCGTCCCAGTCGGTGAGGTTGTCGCTGCCGTAGATCGTGGCGCCCGTGCCGTACATGAAACGGTCGGAGTCGAACGGGTCGATCGCCATCGCCTGCGTCATCCAGCCGAGTTTGGGCTGGGTCTCCGGGGGCGTCCCGGTACCGCCGAAGTCCAGCCAGGGCGCTCCGGAGATGTCCATCTCGTAGCGCGTGGTGCGCTCGGGGTAGGCGCCCCAGTCCCACGCCTGGGTCCAGGTCTGGCCGCGGTCGGTGCTGCGGTAGATCTGGATGTCGGGCCACCAGGAGATCTGGGTGGCGACCATCAGCGTGTCCGGGTCCTGCCGGTCGATGGTCAGGCCGCCGTAGCCGAAGTAGTTGTCCTCGGAGCCGGAGGGGACGGGGCTGATGTCGGTCCACTCCCCCGTCGCCAGGTCCATGCGCCACACGTCGCCGGAGTCGCCGTCGTAGGGGCCGGGGGTGCTGGTGGTGGCCATGTAGAGCTGGCCGCCCTCGTGGTCCACGACCGAGTGCGCGGGCAGGTGCCCCGTGGGCGCGCCGGGGACGGGCTCCCAGGTCTGTCCGCCGTCCTGACTGCGGTAGACCGGGTCGTCCAGGTCGGCGACGCCGACGTAGACGTCCTGGGTGACCGAGCCCTCGGACCCGGTCCTGGGGTCGAAGTCCACCCAGGTCACGCCGGTGATGTCGGACATCATGCCGGTCTCGTCGCCCGGGTCCTGGACGTAGTCGCCGGGGTTGGGGAAGGCCTCGACCTCGGCCCAGGTGGCGCCGTGGTCGGTGCTGCGCCACAGGCCGTTGCCGCCGCTCGCGCCGAAGTAGACGACGCTGTTGTCGTTGGGGTCCACGGCCAGGCGCTCGCCGAGGCCGCGGCCGGGCATGTTGCCGCCGAGCTTGAAGGGCAGCTCGGCGACGTCCCAGGTCTCGCCGCGGTCGTCGGAGCTGAGGATGGCCCCGTTGTTGGGGTCCCAGCCGTTGGTGTAGGTGCCCACGGCCGCGTACACGCGATCGGGGTCCACGGGGTCGGTGGCGATGCTGACGACGCCCGTGTAGCCCCACTCGTCCCAGCCGACCCAGTCGAGCAGGGGGATCCAGCGTTCGGTGTCGGGGTTCCAGCGGTAGGCGCCGCCGATGTCGGTGCGGGCGTAGGCCAGGCCCGGTTCGGTCTCGCTGAAGACGATGCCGGGGACGAAGCCGCCCCCGACGATCTCGACGTTGTCCCACTCGTAGGCGGCCTGTGCCGCGGTCGGCTCGGCGGGAGCGGCCCCGGCCGCGGTGGTGGCGACGACGGTGGAGGCGGCCAGTGCGGTGGCCGCCGCGACGGCGAGCGCCGGTAAGCCCCGCCCGCGTCTGGGGGGCCGGTGCTGTTCGGGAGGCATGTGCGGGCTCCTTGGGGGAATCTGGGGGGTACGCCCGTCCCGGGAAATCCGGCCCCGGGCGGACGCGAATTCCCCATTAGTCTGGATAGCCGACTAACCCCCGGCAAGGGGTGTTGTGGAGGAAATTTCGAAGCGATTCGACTCTTCCCCGGCGACCATCGGGAATTGCAGGGACACCGTCCGGTCCGGTACCAGGTCCACCTTGCGCCGCTCCCCTCCGGGAAGCGCCACCACCGTCTCGCGGGGCTCGACGGCCCGCAGCCGCGCGCGGGCCCGATCGCCGGACCACTCCAGGAGTTCCACGACGACCCCGCCCCGGGCCCGCAGCCCCTCCACCCGGCCCGAGGCCCACTCCCGGGGCAGGGCGGGCAACAGGTCCAGGCGCCCCTCGGCGGACCGGGCCAGCATCGCCGCCGCCACGGCCGGGAACCCGCCGCCGATGTCCACGTTGAACAGGCTGCCCCGGTTGTGCGTAGGCACCAGGGTGGGGCGCCAGTAGCGGGTGGCCAGCAGGGACAGGGTCTCGTGCGCCTCGGCGGCCAGGCCCAGGTTGGCCGCGGCCAGCCCCAGCTGGACCAGGCCGAAGGCCATCTCGTCGGACTCCTGCCCGCGCCACCACTCCAGGCGGGCGCGCACGGCGGCGACCGCCGCCGCACGCAGCCGGGGCGAGGCCAGGGCGGGGTCGGTCTCGTACCAGAGCGGGTACAGGTGGGAGGCGTGCCGGTGCGCGTGCCGCTCGGTCTGTCCGACCGGCCCGGCCGGGCCCGCCCACTCGGCGAGTTCGCCGCCCGGGGCGACCCGGTATCCGGGCAGCCGCGCCCCCAGCCGTGCCCAGCGGCGGGAGCCGGGAACGCCCAGCACACGGTGCGCCCGCAGCAGGTTGCGCACCAGGTCGCGCACGGCCGCGACGTCCATGGTGGCGTTGACGGCGGCCTGGCCGCCGCCGTCCCCGGGGGTGTTCTCCGGCGAGTAGGAGGGGGAGAAGCCCTCGTCGGTGAGGAAGTCCTCGTGGAACTCCGCGGCGGCGGTGAGGAAGGGCAGGGCGCGCTCGCGCAGGAACGCGCGGTCGCGGGTGTGGGAGTAGTGGTCCCAGTACAGGCGGGACGTCCACGCCGCTCCCGCGGTCCAGCAGGTCAGGCACCACTCGGGGCCGAAGTGGTTGTGCCTGCCGGAGGTGGAGGCGTGCGCGGGCAGCAGGATCCCCCGGCAGCCGTAGAGCCGCCGCGCGTTCTCCGCCAGGTCGTCGGCCATGCCGTCGAGGAGGTCGAACAGGCCGGTCATCAGCTCGGGCGTGCCCGTGGTGTGCAGGGCCGCGAGGGCGGAGGGCAGGTTGCCGTCGAAGGTGTACCCCGACCGCCACGGTGGGTCGTAGGTGCCGCTCCACACCCCCTGGAGGGTGGGCGGCAGGTCGCCGCAGCTGGAGATGATCGCGTACCGCCCGGCGTCGACCAGGCGTGCGATCAGGTCGGGGGCGGCCCCCGCCGCCAGGAGGTCCTCGCCGAGCGCGTCGGGGTGGGCCGGACCGCCCTCCAGCTCCAGCCGGAAGCGGGACATGAGGTCGCCGTGCACCGCCCGGTGGCGTTCGAGCGCCCCGGCGAAGTCCTCCGGGATCCCGGCGGACGCGGCGAAACCGTCCACCCGCACGCGTGCCACCAGCCGGAGCCGCCGGACACCCCGCAGGTCCAACCCCTCACCACCGACGCCGACCCGACCGCCCTCGGCGCTGACGGCGCAGGTCACCGTGTACCCGGACAGGCCGCCGGGCGGGCGCTCGGGGAAGTCCGCCCGCAGGGTCAACAGGCCGGGGGCCGCCTCAGGGGCCACCGCCATCGGGACCGGCGGCGTCTCCTCCAAGGCGGTGAGCCGCAGCGTTCCGTCCAGGCCACCGGGTGAGGCGAGCTCGACGACCACGGCGTCGTCGGACCGGGAGGCGAAGGCCCGGTGCACGGTCCCGTCCGGCAGCTCCTCCGTGACCAGGCCCGAGTCCAGGTCGCACGTGCGCGTGACCGGCCCCGGCCGGGGTCCGCGCGGGGCGAACGAGAGCACGGCGGCCCCCACCAGCGGGTCGATCCACCGGGTGTCGGCGTAGCCCGGGTGCTCCCGCGCCGCGAACTCCGTGATCCGCCCGGCGGCCTCGCGGGAGCGGCCCCGGCGCAGCAGCTCCCTCAGTTCGGGCAGCAGGGAGGCGGTCGCGGGAGCGGGCAGGGGCTCCGTGACCGGCAGGAACAGCCGCTCGTGGCCCAGCGTGAGGCGGACGCGCTCCGCCGTCGAGTGCACGAGCGCCCCCTGGCGCCCGTTGCCGGTGACCAGCGCGTCCTCCCAGTTCCCGACCGGATGGCGGGTGCGGACCCGTCGTGCTGCGGACATGCGCTCTCCTCGTGTGGGGGGTGTCGCCCGGAAGGGTTTTCGCCCTACTTTGTTGGCGCACACACCAAACCAGAAGGAGTTCCCCATGTCCTCTCCGCTGTGGTTCGGCGGCGACTACAACCCCGAGCAGTGGCCGGAGGAGGTCCAGGCGGAGGACGTGGAGCTGATGCGCCGCGCCGGGGTCAACCTCGTGACGGTCGGCGTCTTCTCCTGGGCGCTCCTGGAGCCGAAGGAGGGCGAGTACCGGTTCGAGTGGCTGGACCGGGTGCTGGACCGGCTCGCCGACGCCGGGATCGGGGTCGCGCTGGCCACCCCGACCGCCTCTCCCCCGCCGTGGTTCGGGCTCGCCCACCCCGACGCGATGCCGGTGACCGCGGACGGGACCCGGCTCACCCACGGCAGCCGCGACACCTACGACGTGTGCTCCCCCGCCTACCGGGAGGCCTCGGTGCGCATCGCCCGCGCGCTGGCGGAGCGCTACTCCGGGCACCCGGCGCTGCGCCTGTGGCACGTGCACAACGAGTACGGGACGTGGTCGCACTCCGAGCACACCGCCGGGGCCTTCCGCGACTGGCTGCGGGGTCGCCACGTGGACCTGGACCGGCTCAACGCGGCGTGGACCACGGCGTTCTGGAGCCAGCACTACTCGGAGTGGGAGCAGATCCAGCCGCCGCGGGCGACCCAGTACCTGCCCAACCCGGCGCACGTGCTGGACTTCCGGCGGTTCCTGTCGGACGCGATGCTCGACCACTTCCTGTCCCAGCGCGACGTGCTGCGCGCCGTCCGGCCGGACGTGCCGGTCACGACCAACCTGGCCTTCGGCGACTGGGTGCCGGTGGACCCGTGGCGGTGGGCCGAGCACCTGGACCTGGTGGCCGTGGACGACTACCCGGACCGGACGGGGCAGGGCGGGGCGGAGCAGACCGCCTTCGCCGCCGATCTGGCCCGCTCGTGGGCGGAGCGCGTGCCCGGCCCGGGTCGGCCGTGGCTGTTGATGGAACAGGCGGCGGGTGTGACCTACACGGGCGAGGTCACCCGGCCGAAGGCCCCCGGGGAGACGGCGCGGCACAGCCTGGCGCACGTGGCGCGCGGGTCGCGGGGCGCGATGTTCTTCCAGTGGCGGGCGTCCCGGGGCGGCGCCGAGCAGTGGCACTCGGGGATGGTGCCGCACGCCGGGCCGGATTCGCGGATCTTCCGCGAGGTGTGCGAACTGGGGAGCGTGCTGCCCCGCGTGGCGGAGGCGCGCGACGCCGACGTGGTCGCCGACGCGGCGCTCACCTGGGACCCCGAGTGCTGGTGGGCGCTGGGCAGCCCGTCGCTGCCGGCGCGGGGCGTGGACTACCTGGAGGCGGCGCGTCAGGTGCACCGGGTGCTGTGGCGGTCGGGGCGCACGGTGGACATGGTGC
>NZ_QPFC01000412.1:0-7820 GCF_003427465.1 Nocardiopsis sp. TNDT3
GCCGGGAGGGGGAGGGCGGTGAGCTGTCCTGGGCGACGAACGTGCCCGAGCCGTGGCGTCCCTCCAACCAGCCCTCGGCGTAGAGCTGCTGGTAGGCCTCGGTGACCACGGTCCTGCTCACGCCCAGCTGCGCGGCCAGGGCGCGGCTGGAGGGCAGGCGTTCCCCGGGTGCGAGCGTCCCGCCGGACATGGCCTCCCGCAGTGCGTCGGACAGCTGCGTCGTAAGGGGGCGGGCGGTGGAACGGTCGAGGTGGAAGGCCGGTTCGGCCAGGCGGCGGGGCACAGTGGTCCTTCGTTTTCGGGCAGAAGTGGCCATGGTCGTAAGGTCCACTTGCTTTCTAGGCTACGGTCATGCTCTCCACGACAGAACGCACCCGGCTGCGCCGCGGCAAGCACAAGGCCCGTACCGACCGGGCCGACCTGTACGACCTCCTGGACGAGGGGGTGGTGTGCCACCTGGGGGTGGTGGTCGACGGCGCGCCCATGGTGGTGCCCACCGCCTACGGGCGGATCGGCGACACCCTGTACCTGCACGGTTCGACCGGGGCGCGGTCGCTGCGCGCGGGCGGTGAGGTGTGTGTGACCGTGACCCTGCTGGACGGCCTGGTGCTGGCCAGGTCGCTGTTCCACCACTCGGTCAACCACCGCTCCGCGATGGTCTACGGCGTGCCTCGGGTGGTGGAGGACGAGCGGGAGCGGTTGGAGGGGCTGCGCGCGCTGGTCGAGCAGTTGACGCCGGGGCGGTGGGATGAGGCCCGCCAGCCGACCGCGAAGGAGTTGGCGGCCACGCGCGTGCTGGCGCTGTCGCTGGAGGAGGCGTCGGTGAAGGTGCGGACGGGGCCGCCGGCGGACGACGAGGAGGACCTGGCCCTGCCGGTGTGGGCGGGGGTGCTGCCGGTGCGGCGGGTGTTCGGGGCGCCGGAGCCGGATCCGGGTCTGGCTCCGGGGCTGGAGGTTCCGGCCTCTGTGGCGGGGCGGTCGCTGTTCCCGTCGCCGCTGTCCTGAGGTCGGCCGTTCCGGGAAAACGGTACGCGGGAAAACCGCGGGGCCGACCCGTCGGACATTCTTCGGCCTATTGGATAGGCCAATAGTCCTTTATTGCGGTGCGTTCGCCAGCCGGACACCGTCCTGGTCACCGCCGCCGGGGGAAGCGGCCCTGCGGTGTGGCGAATCTCGCGTGAAACGGGGGTCGGGCGGTGTGGCCGAGCGTTTTTTGTGGGGTTCCCACAACGCATCGGCTTCGCTATGCGTGGTTCGGCCCATTGGTGTACCGGGCGGTAACCGACCAGGGTAGAAAGGTAGGTGCAGGCGACGCTCCGAGACCCGGACGTCGCCTTCTGCGCGTGGTACTTGGGAGGCTCAACCGGTGTTCAGTCGTGTCGCCATCGTCAACCGTGGAGAGGCCGCGATGCGGCTCATCCACGCTGTCCGGGACCTCTCAGCGGAAACCGGCACGCGGATCGAGACGGTGGCCCTCCACACCGACGCCGACCGCGACGCCACCTTCGTCCGCGAGGCCGACGTCGCCTACTCGCTGGGTCCCGCCTCGGCCCGTCCCTACCTCGACCACGCCGTCCTGGAGCGCGCGCTGGTCCAGACCGGCGCCGACGCGGCGTGGGTGGGCTGGGGCTTCGTCGCCGAGGACCCGGCCTTCGTCGAGCTGTGCGAGAGGATCGGCGTCACCTTCGTCGGGCCCAGCGCCGAGGCCATGCGCAAGCTCGGCGACAAGATCGGCGCCAAGCTGATCGCCGAGGAGGTCGGCGTCCCGGTCGCGCCGTGGAGCCGCGGCGAGGTCGCCACCCTGGAGGAGGCGCTGCGCGCCGGTGAGGAGATCGGCTATCCGCTGATGCTCAAGGCGACCGCGGGCGGCGGCGGTCGCGGTATCCGCATGGTCGCCTCGGGCGAGGACCTGGCCGAGGCCTACGAGCGCACCAGCCAGGAGGCGCTGCGCGCCTTCGGCTCCGGCGTGGTCTTCCTGGAGCGCCTGGTTACCGGCGCCCGCCACGTCGAGGTCCAGATCATCGCCGACGGACAGGGCACGGCGTGGGCGCTGGGCGTGCGCGACTGCTCGGTGCAGCGGCGCAACCAGAAGATCATCGAGGAGTCGGCCTCCCCGGTCCTGGACGCGGAGCAGACCGCGCACCTGAAGGCGTCGGCCGAGCGGCTGGCGCTGGCCGTGGACTACCGCGGCGCGGGCACCGTCGAGTTCCTGTACCACCCGGGCGAGAAGCTGTTCGCGTTCCTGGAGGTCAACACCCGCCTCCAGGTCGAGCACCCGATCACCGAGATCACCACCGGCACCGACCTGGTCCGGCTCCAGTTGCACGTGGCCAGCGGCGGCAGGCTGGAGGGCCCCCAGCCGGTCGAGTCCGGCCACGCCGTCGAGGCCCGGCTCAACGCCGAGGACCCCGACCGCGACTTCGCGCCCGCCCCGGGCCGCATCGCGCGCCTGGTCCTGCCCTCCGGTCCGGGCGTGCGCGTGGACACCGGTGTGCGCGAGGGCAACACCATCCCGGCCGACTTCGACTCGATGATCGCCAAGGTCATCGCCTACGGCCGCGACCGCGAACAGGCGCTGGCCAGGCTGCGCCGCGCGATGGCCGAGACCACGGTGATCATCGAGGGCGGCGCGACCAACAAGAGCTTCGTGCTCGACCTGCTGGACCAGCCCGAGGTGATCGACGCCAGCGCCGACACCGGCTGGATCGACCGCGTGCGCGCCCAGGGGCGCCTGGTCAGCCACCGCCACTCCGCGGTGGCCCTGGCCGCGGCCGCGATCGAGGCCTACCAGGACGAGGAGGAGGTCAGCCGCCAGCGGCTGCTGTCCACCGCGCACGGCGGCCGTCCGCAGGTGCAGCACGAGAGCGGCCGTCCGCTGGACCTGAAGCTGCGCGGCGTGGGCTACCGGGTGAGCGTGGCCAGGGTCGGGCACCGGCGGTTCCGCGTCGGCGTCTCCGGAGGCGGCGACGTGCACCCGGCGGACGTGGAGGTCGAGCGCTTCGACGCGCACAGCGGCCAGATCGTGGTCAACGGCCACCGGTTCCGGCTGGTGTCGGCCACACACGGACCGGTGCACCTGGTCGAGGTGGACGGCGTCACGCACCGGATCAGCCGCGACGAGGGCGGTGTGCTCCGCTCCCCGGCGCCGGCCCTGGTGGTGGCGACGCCGTTGGCGGTGGGCGACGAGGTCGAGTCCGGCGCGCCCGTCCTGGTGCTGGAGAGCATGAAGATGGAGACGGTGCTGCGTGCGCCGTTCCGCGCCCGGGTGCGCGAGTGCCCGGTGTCGGTGGGCAGCCAGGTCGAGACCGGTGCGCCGCTGATGCGGTTGGAGCCGCTGTCCGACGGGGACGCCGAGGAGGCGGAGTCGGGCTCGGAGGCCGTGGCGATCGAGCTACCCGAGGAGGCCGGGGAGGCGTCCGCGGCCGAGCGCGTGGAGCGCGGCCTGCAGGACCTGCGCGGTCTGCTGCTGGGCTTCGACGCCGACCCGCACGACCGAGGGCGGGTGCTGGCCGACTACCTGGTCGCGCGCGCCGAGATGGGCGGTCGTCCGGTCGAGGGCGAGCTGGACCTGTTCACGGTGTTCGCCGACCTGTGCGAGCTGAGCCGCAACAAGCCGGGCGGGGAGCCCGACACCGAGCCGCACAGCTCGGTGCACAGCCCGCGCGAGTTCTTCCACAGCTACCTGCAGAGCCTGGACGTGGAGCGCGCCGGGGTGAGCGAGGGCTTCCAGGCCAAGCTCACCCGGGTCCTGGCCCACTACGGGGTCTCCGACCTGGACCGCACGCCGGAGCTGGAGGCCGCGGTCTTCCGGATCTTCCTGGCCCAGCAGAACACGGGCGCCGCGCTGGCGATCGTGTCGGAGCTGCTGCGCCGCTGGCTGGCGGGCGGGCCGCCCGCGGAGGCGCTCAGCGAGCGCGCCGGTCTGGCCCTGGAGCACCTGGTGGAGGCCACGCAGGTGCGCTTCCCCGCGGTGTCGGACCTGGCCCGCGGTGTGGTCTTCCGCTGGTTCGCCCAGCCGCTGCTGCGCCGCAACCGGGCACGGGTCTACGCCGCGGTGCGCGACGACCTGCGCCACCTCGACCGCGACCCGGACGCGCCGGACCGGGCGGAGCGGATCCAGGCCATGGTGGCCAGCGCCGAGCCGCTGGTGCGGCTGGTCGGCCAGCGCATGGGGCGGGCCGGGCGCGACCACGCCCCGCTGCTGGAGGTGCTGACCCGCCGCTACTACGGCAACCGCGGGCTGTCCGGGGTCGCGGCGCGCGAGGTCGGGGGCTGCCGGTTCGTCACCGCCGAGCACAACGGCGCGGGCGGCCTGACGCGCGTGGTCACGACCGCCGTCGACATCGCCGCCCTGCCCGACGCCCTCGGCGCGGTCGGTGAGCTGGCCGCCGACGTGGCCGAGCGCGGCCTGGTGGCCGACCTCTACCTCACCTGGGAGGGCCAGCCCGACGCCGACGCGATGGCGGTGCGGCTCGGGGGGCTGCTGGCCGAGCACCCGCTGCCCGCGGGCGTGCGCCGGGTCACCGCCACCGTCGCCGGTACCAGCGGCGCGGTGATGCACCACCACTTCACCTTCCGGCCCGAGGGGGACGGCTTCGTCGAGGACCGGCTGATCCGCGGCCTGCACCCGCAGATCGCCCGGCGCCTGCAGTTGCAGCGCCTGCGCGAGTTCGACCTCACCCGGCTGCCCTCGGCCGACGAGGAGATCTACCTGTTCCGGGCGGTGGCCAAGAGCAACCCGGCCGACGAGCGCCTCTTCGCGATGGGCCAGGTCCGCGACCTGACGCCGCTGCGCGAGGCGGACGGGCGCCTGATCGCGCTGCCCGCGCTGGAGGACACGGTCACCGGGTGCCTGGACGCGATCCGCAACATCCAGGCGCAGCGCCCGCAGAACCGGCGCTTCGACACCAACCGCATCATGATGTACGTGTGGCCGGCGACCGAGCTGACCCCCGAGGAGCTGGACACGCTGGTCCAGCGGCTGCTGCCGACCACGGCAGGGGCGGGGCTGGAGGAGGTCCAGTTCCTGGCCCGCCAGCGCACCTCCTCCGGTGAGCTGACCGAGGTCGCGGTGCGCATCAGCCTGGACCAGGGCCAGGACGCGCGGGTCCACGTCGAGGAGCCCTCGACCGAGCCGGTGCTTCCGCTGGACGACTACCGCCAGAAGGTGCTGCGCGCGGCCCGGCGCGGGACCGTCTACCCCTACGAGCTGACCGGCCTGCTGTCGGGTCCGGGCGGCGGTTTCACCGAGTACGACCTGGACGACAACGGTGTGCTGGTCCCGGTGGACCGGCCGCGCGGGCACAACTCCGCGGCGATCGTGGCCGGTGTGGTCACCACGCCGACCGTGCGCCACCCCGAGGGGGTCACGCGCGTGGTGCTGCTGGGCGACCCGACCAAGGCGCTGGGCGCGCTCTCCGAGCCCGAGTGCTCGCGGGTGATCGCCGCGCTGGACCTGGCCGAGTCGATGCGGGTGCCGCTGGAGTGGTTCGCGCTGTCGGCGGGCGCGCGGATCTCGATGTCCTCGGGCACCGAGAACATGGACTGGGTCGCGGCCGCGCTCAAGCGGATCGTGGAGTTCACCCAGGACGGCGGCGAGATCAACATCGTGGTCGCGGGCATCAACGTCGGCGCCCAGCCGTACTGGAACGCCGAGGCGACGATGCTCATGCACACCAAGGGCATCCTGGTGATGACGCCGGACTCGGCGATGGTGCTCACCGGCAAGCAGTCGCTGGACTTCTCCGGCGGGGTGTCGGCCGAGGACAACTTCGGCATCGGCGGCTACGACCGGGTGATGGGGCCCAACGGGCAGGCGCAGTACTGGGCGCCGAACCTGGCCTCGGCCCGTGAGATCCTCATGGCGCACTACGACCACACCTACGTCGTGCCGGGGGAGGAGGCGCCGCGCCGGGCCAGGACCCTGGACCCGGTCGACCGCGACGTCTCGGCGTTCCCGCACGCGGTGGCGGGCAGCGACTTCGCCACCGTCGGCGAGATCTTCTCCGCCGAGCACAACCCGGACCGCAAGAAGCCCTTCGACATCCGCACGGTGATGCGGGCGCTCTCGGACCAGGACCACGCGGTGCTGGAGCGCTGGGCGGGCATGGCCGACGCCGACACGGCGGCGGTGCAGGACGTGCACATCGGCGGTTGGCCGGTGTGCCTGGTGGGGATCGAGTCGCGGTCGGTGCCGCGGCACGGCTTCCCGCCCACCGACGGCCCCGACACCTACACGGCGGGCACGCTGTTCCCGCGTTCGTCCAAGAAGGTGGCGCGGGCGATCAACGCGGCGTCGGGCAACCGGCCGCTGGTGGTGCTGGCCAACCTGTCGGGGTTCGACGGCTCACCGGAGTCGCTGCGCAAGCTCCAGTTGGAGTACGGGGCCGAGATCGGCCGGGCGATCGTCAACTTCGACGGCCCGATCGTGTTCTGCGTGATCTCGCGCTACCACGGCGGCGCGTTCGTGGTGTTCTCCAAGGCGCTCAACCCGAACATGACGGTGCTCGCGCTGGAGGGCTCGTTCGCCTCGGTGCTGGGCGGGGCCCCGGCGGCGGCCGTGGTGTTCGCCGGTGAGGTCAACACGCGTACCGCGAGCGACCCGCGGGTGACCGGGCTCCAGGAGCAGGTGTCGGCGGCCAGCGGCGCCGAGCGGGCCGCGCTCAACGCCCGGTTGGCCGAGACGCAGTCCTCGGTGCGGGCGGAGAAGCTCGGCGAGGTCGCGGCGGAGTTCGACCGGGTGCACAGCATCCAGCGCGCGGTCGAGGTGGGTTCGGTGGACGCGATCATCAGCGCCGCCGAGATGCGGCCGCGCATCATCGAGGCGATCGAGCACGGCATGAAGCGTTAGGGCCGGTCGTGGGCGGGGCGCGGGTGGACCGCGGCCGCCCGCGTGGGGCGGGGGTGCGGCGGCAGACCGCGGCCCCGCCCCGTTCGTGTTGTCAGCGGATCTTCTCGCCGTACACGTGGTCGACGGGCATGGTCATGAGCACCCTGCGGTCGGAGACCATGACCGACCGGTACTCCTCCCAGTCGGGGTGCTCCCCGGCGGCGAGGCGGTAGTAGTCCACCAGTGACTCGACCTCGGGGCCGTGCGGGTCGGTGCCCGGCCCGGTGAGGGTGGCCACGCCCTCGGCGGTGGCCCACGCCCAGCCGTCGGCGCTGGTGACCTGGAGCGTGGCGCGCGGGTCGCGGCGCAGGTTGGCGGTCTTGGCCCGGCCCTCGGTCATGGAGACGTGCAGCAGGTCGGTCTCGGCGTCGTAGAAGGGCTGGACGGGGGAGAGCTGGGGGCGGCCGTCGGCCTTGATGGTGGCCAGGACGCCGAGCCTGCTCTGGGCGAGCAGCGCGCGCGGGTCGAACGTCGTCGTGGTCATGTTCCAGGACCCCTCTCTGCCGGATGCTGGTGGTGCGCGGTGGTGCGGGGCCGTGTGCGGCCGGTCACGATCGTACTCCCGGTGTGTGCGCCGGTCCCGGCTCCGCCGCGTGGTCCGCGCCGCCGTGTCCGCCGGCCGCGGCCCGCGCGAGCGGGCCCGCCATCCGGTGTTCCGGGGCGCCCGCGTCCGTGTCGGCCGGAGCGAGGGCGCGGCCCCAGCGCTCCACCGGCTCCCCGGAGCCGCGCTGACCGGGGCGGGCACCGGAGCGGTGGCGCGGGCGCGGCCCCTGTGCGCCTTCCGGCCGCGAGGGGCCGAGGGGGCCTTGATAGTCTGCCGGGGCCAGTCGTACCACGTACGTGGTCAGGGAATCCGGTGCGAATCCGGAACTGACGCGCAGCGGTGAGGGGGACGGGCGGGGTACTCACGCCACTGGGGCGGAGGCCGCGG
>NZ_QPFC01000413.1:0-1374 GCF_003427465.1 Nocardiopsis sp. TNDT3
CCGCCCTCCCGGCCCCGGGCCGCGGCCGCGCCGCGTGTGTGCCTCCCGTGCCCGCGTGTCTGCCGCCGTGCCGCGCCGACCGCGCGTAGTGTGCCCACGGCCGGAGCGGCCCCGCTCCGCGGAACGGGGGGACATGGAAGGCGACGCCGCGCAGACACTGGGCATGCTGCTCCTGATCCTCATGGCGGCCTTCCTCGCCCCGCTGGTCACCGACCGGCTGGCCGCGTTCGTGGTCGTCCCCTCGGTCGTGCTGGAGATCGTCTTCGGCATCGTCCTGGGGCCCTCCCTCCTCGGGCTGGTCCGCGAGACCGAGACGGTGGCGATGCTTGCCGACCTCGGGCTCGCGCTGCTCATGTTCATGGCCGGGTACGAGGTCGACTTCGCGCGGATCAGGGGCAGGCCGCTGCGACGGGCGGCGCTGGCCTGGCTGTGCTCGGTCGCCCTCGGGCTGGGGACGGGGTGGGCCCTGTTCGGCGCCTCCCAGACGGCCCTGATCATCGGCCTGGCCCTGATCACCACCGCGCTGGGCACGGTGCTGCCCATCCTGCGGGACTCCGGGGGGCTGGAGGGCGCCTTCGGTGCCCGTTTCATGGCGTCCGGGACGATGGGGGAGTTCGGGCCGATCGTGCTGATCACCCTGCTGCTCAGCGGTTACCGCCCGTTGGAGGCGACGCTGCTGCTGGTCGGGTTCTTCGTCCTCGCTGGTCTCTCGGCCTGGCGCGCGACCCGTCCGCCCTCGGAGCGGCTGACGCGGCTCATCCGGGCCACCCTCGGCTCCAGCACCCAGGTGGCCGTGCGCCTGTGTATCCTGGTGATCGTGCTGTTCGTGTGGCTGGCGGCGAGCCTGCGGCTGGACGCGCTGCTGGGCGCCTTCGCGGCGGGGATCATCGTGCGGCTGATGTTCACCACCCACCATCCGGGCTCGGTCGAGCGGGTGGAGTCGAAGATGGACGCCGTCGGTTTCGGCTTCCTGATACCGGTGTTCTTCGTGGTGACGGGGGTGCGCTTCGACCTGTCGGCCCTGCTGGCCGACCCGGTGGCGCTGCTGCTGGTCCCCCTGCTGCTGGCGGCCTTCCTGGTCGTGCGGGGCGGCCCCGAGTACCTGCTGTCGCGGGGCGACGTCCCCGGGCGCCAGCGGCTCCCCCTGGCGCTGTTCTCGGCGACCGCGCTGCCCCTGATCGCGGTCCTGGCGACGATCGGGACCGACACGGGCGCCCTCGACGGCGCCACCGCCGCCGCGCTCCTGGGCGCGGGCGTGCTGAGCGTGCTCGTCCTGCCCCAGGTGGGCGGCGCCCTGCTGCGCCGCTCCCGGACCGCGGCGGGGGAGGCGGAGCGTTAGCCCCTGCCTCCGGGCCGACCGAACGGTGCGGACGG
>NZ_QPFC01000038.1:0-7755 GCF_003427465.1 Nocardiopsis sp. TNDT3
TCAACATCCGCCCCCGCAGCCTCCACCGAGGCGACTGGGACCGTGTCCTCCGGCCCTTCCGCACCCCGGGCGGAGCACGCCGCTACCCCAAGGAACACATCGCCGCGCTCCTGAACCAGCCGGATGAATCCGCCCCTATCCCGTAGCGCCGCCACGAGCCGGTCCGCGCGTCCGCGACGGTCTGCCGCCCCGGCCGAGATCCCGGGCACGGACTCAGCGGCACGGCGAAAGCTCCCCGGTTCCGCGGGCACCGTCCGAGTGGAACTGGTGGGACCCCGCGCTGACCTGGTGCGGGGTATCCGAAGAAGGAAGGAACTCCCTATGTCCTCCGCGAACCTCTCGACACTGCTGGAGTCGCCCGACGGCGAGTCCCGCGCGCAGATCGCCCGCCTCGGTGATGCCTTCCCCCTGGACCCCTCGACGGCCGTCTTCGAAGCCAGCGACGAGCCTCCGACCGGGGTCCGGCCCTGGGGGCTACGGCGCGCGGTCACTCCGAAGCCGCGCCCTGAGGTGGCCGCAGCGGTGGACCGCTACGTCTACGACCCCGTGACCCAGCGGGGCATCGACCGCCTCACCGGAGCACCGGCCGTGGGCAAGCGCTCCAGCGGCACCAAGGAGACCACGGGCGAGCCCGACAGCGCGCGGCCGAGCACCGAGGAAACCACCACCGACTGATGGCCTCCTCCGCAGCACGGAAGGCGGTGCTCGTCCTCACCCACATCGAGGACGCCACCGCCGACCCCGTGATCTATCACCTGTCCGAACGCGGCGTGCCCGTCGTGCGCATGGACCCCGGCGACTTCCCCGCCTCCATGACGGTGGAGGCCGCCTTCGACGGGAACTGGGAAGGAGCGGTGCACGACGCCTTCCGCGGCGTGGACCTGGGATCGGTACGGGGGGTCTACTATCGGCGCCCCTCCCAGTTCACGTTGGCCGAGGGCATGTCCGGCCCCGACCAGCGCTGGGCCTACCGCGAGGCCCGCATGGGTTTCGGTGGTGTCCTCCTGGCGCTGGACTGCCTCTGGATCAACCAGCCGTCACGCATGAGCGCGGCTGAGTACAAGCCCGTCCAGCTGGCGGCGGCGGCCAGGGCCGGGCTGAAGGTACCGCGCACGATCATCACGAACGTGCCCGACCACGCCGCGGATTGGGCCGCCGGTATCCCCGGCCCCGTCGTGTACAAGCCGGTCGGCGGCGCGCTGCACGTCGAACAGGGCCGTACCCGGATCGTCTACGCCAGCGCCGTCGCCGCCGTGGAGGAACTCCGCGACCCTGCCGTGGGCCTGACCGCCCACTGCTTCCAGGAATGGGTGGACAAGGCGTTCGAGGTCCGTCTGACCGTCGTGGGCCGGACGATGTTCGCCGTGGCCATCCACGCCCGGTCCCAGGCCGCGCACATCGACTGGCGCAGTGACTACGACGCCCACCGGTACGAGGTCGTCGGCATCCCCGACGACGTCCGCTCCGGCCTGGAGCGCTACATGCGCGCCTTCGGACTCGTCTGCGGCGCCGCCGACTTCGTGGTCTCACCCGACGGCGGGTGGACCCTGCTGGAGGTCAACCCCAACGGCGAGTGGGGATGGCTCGCGGACCGCTGTGGTCTGCCCATCGGGCAGAGCATCGCCGAACTACTGGAGAAGGGACAGATGTGACCGGAGTTGTTCACGAACCCTCGTCCGCACTGGTGGCCCGCCTGGTCGAGGAGGGCGCGCTGGTGCCTGACGACCGCCTCACCGAGGCGTTCCGACGCGTGGACCGGGGCGTGTTCGTCCCGGCCTTCGCCCTGCACGAGGAAACCCCGCAGGGTGCGCGTTACAGGCTCCTGTCCGCTGAGGACCCCGACCAGCGTGAGGAATGGGCCTGCCACGTCTACGCCGACGAGACGCTGACCATCGAGATCGCCGGAGAACCGGTGACCGACGCCCTGCCCGGGGGACGCGGTACCGGCCGGTGGACCAGCTCCTCCACGATGCCCAGCCTCATGGCGCGGATGCTCCACCAACTCGACCTGGGCGGCGACCCCCGCGTTCTGGAGGTAGGAGTCGGTTCCGGGTACAACGCGGCGATCCTGTGCGAGGTGCTGGGTTCGGACCGGGTCACGAGCATCGACATCTCACCGCGCTTGGTCTCCGACGCCGCCCGACGCCTCTCCGCCCTGGGATACACACCCGTCGTGGCCGAGTACGACGGGCACAAGGGCTTCCCCGACCGCGCTCCGTACGACCGGATCGTCAGCACCACGGCCTTCACCCACGTTCCGCCGGAGTGGATCACCCAGGCGGCACCGGGCGGGAGCATCCTCGTCAACATCGCGGGAGGCACCGGAGGCGCCATGCTCGGGCTCCGGGTGCGCGACGACCACACGGCGCAGGGGCGCTTCCTTCCGCAGTGGGCCGGGTTCATGCCCGCGCGGAGCAGCGTTCCCCGCCAACGCGTCAGCGTGGATGACGCGGGGGAACGGAGCACGACCACTCTGAACCCGGCGCTCGTTCGCGGGGAACCGGCCATGGCGTTCCTCGCGCAACTGGCCACGACGGACGCCGACACCGTGGTCAGGACGGCCGATACCGGGGCGGACTTCCTCTTCATGGAGGGCGCCGACGGGGCCTGGGCCGAGATCGACATGGACGCGGACGAGGGTCGCTACCCCGTGGTCCAGGGCGGACCGCGCCGTCTGTGGACGCGGGTGGAGGAAGCGCACCGGTGGTGGGTCGCCAACGGCCAGCCGGGCTGGAGCGCCTACGGCGTCACCGCCACGCCGGGGGACCAGCACGTGTGGTTCGGTTCGGCGGAGAGCGACCAGCGCTGGCCGCTGCCGCTCCCGTAGGCAACGACCTCCCTGTTCTGGAAGGGGCCCGACTCAAGGACATCAGTGACCTCCTCCTCTCCCGAGACAACGCCTGACCTCCACCAGGCGTGGCACCACGCGGTCGCGGCCCTGGGCCTGGCCGTGTTGCCTCATGCCGCACTGCACCACGGAGTGGGTGGCCGGGACCCTCAGCGGACCGGTCGCCCACAACGGCGGAGCCCCGATACGGCTACGCTGAGTACTGGCGCGCTCGCAGCGCCCTGCCGGTCGCGCTCTCACAGGAAACACTGGAGACCCCCACATGAGCATCCCCTCCGAGTGGCACAAGTCCACTTACAGCGCCAACGGGCATAACTGCGTGGAGGCGAGGGAGCATGCCAGCGGCGCGGACGTGCGCGATTCACAGAATCCGCACCTTGGGCACCTCACGTTCTCTCCCGCTGAGTGGGCGAACCTCCTCCAGGACATCAAGGGCGGCTGAACCCTCGATCGCCCACAACGGCGGAGGAAAGCACGAGCGCGACGACAAATGACCAACCCCGAAGACCTCCGGTCCCGCCTCGTCGAGGAGATCGCCCTCTCTCCGGCCTGGCGGGACACCTTCGAGCGGGTTCCCCGCCACCGCTTCATCCCCGACCGGATCTGGATCGAGGACGGGGATGACCTGACCGTCCTCGATAGGGCCGATGACTCGGACGCGTGGTTGCGTGCCTGCTACGCCGACCGGCCCGTCATCACCCAGATCGACGATGGAGACCCGACCGGGCGCGGGCAGCGGTCCTCGTCGGCGTCCATGCCGAGCATCGTGGCCCTGATGCTGGAGGCCACCGACCTCGCCGCCGGTCAGCGGGTGTTGGAGATCGGCACCGGAACCGGGTGGAACGCCGCGCTGCTCGCTGACAGGGCCGGCGCGGGGAACGTGACGTCGGTGGAGATCGACCCGGCCGTGGCCGCGCGGGCTGAGGAGAACCTGGAGGGCCACGGTGTCCATGTGGTCCTCGGGGACGGTGAGAAGGGTTGTCCGCCCGACGCCCCCTACGACCGGGTACTGGCGACCGCCGCCGTCCAGAGGGTTCCTTACCCGTGGGTGGAGCAGACGGTGCCCGGCGGGCGGATCGTGACCCCGTGGGGGACGAGCTTCCACAACGGCACGCTGCTCCGCCTCCAGGTCGGCGCGGACGGAACGGCGTCCGGGAGGTTCGGCGGGAACGCAGGCTTCATGTGGGTGCGTGGCCAGCGGACGCCGCACGGCACGCTCGATGAGCGCGTCCGTCCCGACCACGAGTACGCCGAGAGCACCACGGACCTGCACCCGTACGAGCCGGTCGGTGACTTCGACGCGAGCTTCGCGATCGGTCTGCGGGTTCCCGGCATGAAGGACCTGCTGGTCTTCGACGACGACGTGCCGGGCAACCCGGACTACACGGTGTACCTGATGGATCCTGGTTCGGGTTCGTGGGCCTCGTGGCGGGTCCGGTCCGGTTCCCATGAGTTCCGGGTCCGCCAGCACGGCCCGCGCCGCCTCTTCGACGAGCTGGCCGGGGCCTACGCCTGGTGGCGGGAGGCGGGCCGCCCGGAGCACTCCCGGTTCGGCGTGACCGTGACCCGCGAGGGACAACGCGTGTGGTTGGACGACCCCGGCAACGTCCTTCCCATGGGGCAGATCGCCGCCGGACAAGCGGAGAACGGCCAGGCATGACCCGAGCCGTTCACGGACCCTCGTTCGCACTTGTGGACCTTCTGGTCGAGGAGGGCGCGCTGGTGCCTGACGACCGCCTCACCGAGGCGTTCCGACGCGGGTGACGACAACCCCTTCTGACCTGAGACTTCTCGGAGGCGGGCCCCGGAGGTTCGACCACCGGAGCCCGTTGCGTGTGGGTACGATGCGCCCATGCCCGGCCCTGGTGACAACAGCTGTCTCGTGCTGCCCTTCCCGTACGTGCCCACCCTCGGCCCCGTACACCCCGATGCCCTCACCGCCCGCCTGTGGGACGAGGTCATGGAAGTCAACGGCACTGGCAGTTTCCTGGCGCACGACAAGGACGCCCGCTGGGGTGGGACCAAGAACGAAACGGTCCTTGCCGATGCCATCCGCAACGAGGGCGAGACCGTCACCGTTCCCACCCTGACCACGCGAGGTCGGGGCGTGGTGAAGGTTCACCACTACGGGCCAACGCCCGACGTGGCCCAGGCGTTGGAGGAGGCCGGGAAGCTGGCCGCCGCGTACGACGCGGGGGCGGCGCGTGTGCTGTGGTTCTCCACCGAAGCCGACACCCGCTGGCACAGCTGCCGTGTCCAACTCAAGACCTTCACCGGGAACGAGCCCTACACCCATGGCGAGGTGGAAAGTCTGCACACTGAGACTCCGGCTGTTCAGGACACCTTTGCCGTTTTCGCCCAAGCACTCAAAGGAGACGGGTTCTCCTTCCTAGCCGAACAGATGCGAACCACTGGTCTGGACGGCCCGCTCTTGGTTGCCGTGTCCGAGGGACGTGTCGTCGGTGCTATCGGACCCATGGCCATTCGCCAGGACTCCATCGGCGTCCCGCGGCTTCTGCCGCAGTACTTCGGTGTGCTGCCCGAAGTGCGCGGTCACGGTCACGGGCGTGCGCTGTGGCGGGCAGCGATGGGCTGGGGACAGGAGAACGGAGCCGTCTACCAGTTGCTCCAGACCGAAACCGGCGGCGCGTCGGACCACCTGTGCCGATCCGAGGGGCTGACCAGCCTCGGCTTCGTCTTCACCGCCAGTCTGTAGAAACTGCTGCCGCAGTGGCCCTGCTGTCCGGGGGAGAATCCCGGGGCCGCTTGGTATCCACGGCCACCATGCGAAACGGCTGTGGCAAGCCCAAGGGGCGGCACTCCCCGTAGGGAGCACCGCCCCTTTGAACCCGGTCACCCGCTGTCCTATGTCCTGAGGATCAGGCCTGGAACTCGGTGATCGTCTGGGCGATGCCGTTCTCGACCTCGACCCCGGCCAGCACCACGGTCCCGTCCTTCAGCTCAGCATCGAACTCCTCCATGCTGCACTCCACGGTCCCGGTCATGTCGTCGTTGGGGACCTCGGGCGCGCAGGTGTACAGGCCGCCGAGGATCTCGGTGTCCTCGGTGACGTAGAACGCCTGGTCGCCGACGATGTACTCGTACGGAGCCAGGTACACGACCTCGCCGGAGAGGGTTCCGGTGAACCCGTCGGCACCGGCCTCCACGCCCTGGGTCTCGGCTCCTCGCTGCTCGGAGGCCGCCGCCGGGCTGAAGCCGGTCGCGCCGAGAGTGAGCAGACCGGCGGAGAGAACGGCCAGCGCGCTGGTACGGATATCGCGATTCATCGCGTTCCTTTCCTGTGGGGAGCGGTGTGTCAATGGACTCGCCAGGGATTGGGGGATGAGTGCGTTATGCGTGGTCGTGCCCCCGGGCTGGCTTCTCAAACGCGGATCGTGGATATCGGGGAAAATCCCGAGGGTGCCGGAGTCGTATCGGCCCGAGGATTAACCGTCGAATTTCAGGGATTGATCATGGCGGAGCGGTTTGTGCTGTCCGGGTGAGGGAAGGATGGCCCTTCGCCTGGTCGGCGTCGCTGTCCGTGCGGGCTGGTGCGACCCCAGGTGCTCCGTGTCCGGGGGCCCTCGCCGCCTGTGCCAATGATCAATGACGGAAGCTAAATATCCCGTTAGGCTGCGCTGGTTTCCCTGGTTTGTCTGCGGTGGGACGATCGGCTCTTATCGGCGAACGCGGAAGTGCTTGAAACCGGCCTGATTCGCCTTGGATGCGCGTTCGGGTTCCATGGTTCTCCCGTCAGGGACAATACGCGGGTTATCCGGGGCGGACCCCGGGAAATCCGCGCCGTCCGAACGGTCCCCGGAAGGCTCTGGACCGTCCCGCCGCCCGAACGGTTCGGGGCACCCGGCCCGTGCGCTCCCGGCGCGCTCGTATCCTCGGACCCGGACCCGTCACCCGAGGTGGAGAGCGACGACGCGATGCTGGAGATGCTGCCCGGACTCGTCCGGATCTACGAGGAGTGGGCGGAGCGGTACCCCGACGTGCAGCCGCTGACCATCCAGTTCGCGCCGGACGGCAAGTCGGACAAAGGCCTCGACGGGGTGCTCGCCTACCCCCTGGACGGCCACTGGCTGCTGGTGTCCTTCGGACTGACCGAGCTGGGGGAGAAGACCAGCGAGGAGCCCCGCGTCTCCGGGTCGGGCTTCGAGTTCACCTGCCGCGTTCCGCGCGAGGACGGCGACGAGGCCGTGCCCGCCTGGATCCTGCGCGTCATGCACGCCCTGGCCGACCGCTTCGTCGCGGGCAGTGACCTGGACGTGGGCCACTGGATCGTCACCCCGTCCCCGCTCGGCGGCGAGCCCGCCAACGGTGACATGACCTCGCTGGTCATCGTCCCCGACACCGAGATCCGCGCCATGGACACCCCGAACGGGATCGTCCTCTTCTTCCAGCTCGTCGGCCTGCTGGCCGAGGAGGGCGAGGCCATGCAGCAGGCGGGGACCGCCGCGCCGCTCGTCGCCCTCCTGCGCGACCGCGACCCGAGGATGGTCACCGACCCCTCGCGCGAACCCGTCCGCCTCTGAGTCCGTCGGAGACGACGGTCCAGCGGCCTGCGCACGGAATCCTGTACAACCGTGGAGGTGTGACGGCGGAACCAGGAGGCGCAGCGATGAAGACCATGAGCTACTCGGAGTCCCGCGAGAACTACGCGGCCACGCTCGACTCCGTCGTGAACGACCGCGAGGAGGTCGTGATCACCAGAGTGGGACACGAGTCGGTGGTCATGATGGCGTTGTCGGAGTACGAGAGTCTCAGGGAGACCGCCTACCTCCTCCGCAGTCCGGAGAACGCGCGACGCCTCGTCACCGCCATCGAGGAGTCGGAGTCCGGGTAGACGGTCTCCGGTCACCGAAACGCCGACGGGCCGCCACCCGTAGGGGGTGGCGGCC
>NZ_QPFC01000414.1:0-1684 GCF_003427465.1 Nocardiopsis sp. TNDT3
ACGGGGGAGGGGGCGCGCGTGCAGTGCGACGATACGGGAGGCCGTCCGGTCCGTGTGACGCAGCCGTGCCGTCGGCCGGGCCGGGGCGGGCGGAGGCGGTGGGAGGAGGCCGTACACCGGGGTTTCGCGTGCTCAGGGTGTTTGTTCGATTACTTAAGGATGATTGGTGTCGGAGGTCACCTTCGATACGATTGGGAGCGCTCCCGCGAAAGGAACACCATGGAAGACCCCACCCTGCCCGCCAGCCTCCTCTTCGGCACCGCCACCGCCGCCTACCAGATCGAGGGCGGTGTCCACGAGGGCGGACGGGGTCCCTCCATCTGGGACACCTACTGCCGCACGCCGGGGCGCGTCGCCCGCGGCGAGAGCGGCGACGTCGCCTGCGACCACTACCACCGCTACGGCGAGGACGTCGCCCTGCTCGCCGACCTGGGCGTCGACCTGTACCGCTTCTCCGTGGCCTGGCCGCGCGTCCAGCCCACGGGCAAGGGCCGCCCCAACCCGGAGGGACTGGCCTTCTACGACCGCCTGGTGGACACCATCCTGGGCGCCGGGATCGAACCCGCCCTGACCCTCTACCACTGGGACCTGCCCCAGGCGCTGGAGGACGAGGGCGGCTGGCGGGTCCGCGACACCGCCTACCGCTTCGCCGAGTACTCCCGCATCGTCGCCGACCGCCTCGGCGACCGGGTCAACCGGTGGATCACCCTCAACGAGCCCTTCTGCTCGGCCTTCGTCGGCCACGCCGTCGGCCGCCACGCGCCCGGAACCCGGGAGGGCACTCCCGCCCTGGCCGCCGCGCACCACCTGCTGCTCGCCCACGGCATGGCCACCGGCGAACTGCGCGCGGCCGCCGCCGGGGAGGTCGGCATCACCCTCAACCCGGACCACTTCCTGCCCGCCACCGACTCCGAGGCCGACCGCGCCGCCGTGGAGCGGGCCCGCACCCTGCACAACCGCGTGTGGTTCGACCCCATCTTCGCCGGGGCCTACCCCGACAACGAGGACGAGGTCTGGGAGGGCATGGCCGACGGCTCCTACCGGGCCGACGGCGACCTGCGCATCATCGGCCAGCCGCTGGACTTCCTGGGCGTCAACTTCTACCGGCCCATCATGCTGCGCGACGCCCCCCACAGCGAGGCCGACCCGGCCGCGCGCACCGCCGTGGACATCCGCACCGAGCAGGTGCGCATCGAGGGCGTGCGGCACACCACCATGGACTGGCCGGTGGTCCCGGCCACCTTCGCCGACCTGCTCATCGACCTGGACCGGCGCTACCCGAACCTGCCGCCCATCTTCATCACCGAGAACGGCTCGGCCGAGGACGACCAGCCCGACGAGACCGGCCGGGTCCGCGACACGGGTCGCGTCGAGTACCTGCGCGACCACCTGGGCGCCCTGGCCACGGCCATCGACGCGGGGGTGGACGTGCGCGGCTACTTCGTGTGGTCGCTGCTGGACAACTTCGAGTGGGCCTACGGCTACGACCGCCGCTTCGGGCTGGTCCGCGTCGACTACGACCGCCTGGAGCGCCACCCCAAGGACAGCTACCACTGGTACCGCGACTTCCTGACCTCGCACCGCGCCCGCAGGGTCCAGGAGCTCGCCACACAGTGGGAGGGTTAGCCGCCCTCCGGCGCCTTCGCGCGGGGAGGGGGCCCACCGCGCCGGGTGGGCCCGCCCC
>NZ_QPFC01000415.1:0-1683 GCF_003427465.1 Nocardiopsis sp. TNDT3
GTGGGAGGGTGGTGTGTGCGTCATGGGGTGATACTCGCGCGGCTCCTGTGCCGCGCACCAGTGGTTTTCGCGTGAGCGCGGGCCTGGGCGGGTCCACCGCCGGGTGGGGCGGTGGGCGGGTGTGCCCTCAGCCGGTCAGGTCGGGGATCAGGCGCGGGCCCACCCGCCGCACGTGGTCGCGGAACAGTGCCACCGCGGGGGGTTCGTAGCCGCCGCCCGACCCCTGCTGGGGCCAGACCACGCCGATGGGGCGGCGGGCGTCCACGCCCTCGATGCCCAGTTCCACCGTTCCGCTCAGCGGTCCCTTGGGGCGGGCCGGGAGCACGGACACCCCCAGTCCCGCCGCGACCAGTCCGCGTGCGGTGGCGATGTCGTCGGCCTCGAAGGCCACCCGGGGGGTGAATCCCGCCTGTTCCACGATGCGGTCGGTCAGGTGGCGTACGCCCCGTCCGGGTTTGAGCAGGATGAACTCCTCGTGTGCCGCGGCGGTCACCGTCACCCCGGGCGGTGCCGCGCCCGCTTCTTGGCCCGCCGTCCCGTCGTCCGGTGTCTGGTGTTCCTGTGCGAGCGGGTGTTGTTCGGGCACCACCAGGCGCAGTACCTGGGTGTGCAGTGTGGCCGCCGCCAGTCCCTGACCCGAGGGCAGCGGTGAGGTCAGTGCCAGGTCCGCGCCGCCGGCGGTGAGCCGGTGCAGGGACTCCGACCAGGGCTCCTGGGTGAGGGAGAAGCGCACCCCCGGGTGCCGGGCGCGAAAGTCCCGCAGGAGTGCCGGGACCACTTCCACGCCCAGTGTGGGCAGGAAGGTCAGCGCGACCCGGCCCTCCTCGGCTCCGGTCAGTTCGGCCAGGCCCTGGCGCAGGTCCGCCAGGGCTCGTTCCACGTGCGGCAGTAGCAGTCTTCCGGCGCGGGTCAGTCGTACTCCGCGTCCGGTGCGTTCGACCAGTGCCATGCCCAGTTCCTCCTGTGTTCGGGCCAGGGCCCGGCTCAGGGTCGGTTGGGGGGTGCCCAGCGCTTCGGCGGCCTGGGTGATGTGCTCGGTGGCGGCCACCGCGGCCACCATGCGCAGGCGGGGCGCCAGGATCTGGGCCAGGGCGTCGGTGTCGTCGTGTTCACTGCGTTCCATGCGTTCCAGTATGGGTCAACGCCAAAGCATGCATTGGACGTATGAAACCGGTCTTTCTAGCGTGGACGGTATGAGCCTGACCAGTGCCTCGCCGCCTGATTACGACACCCGTCCCCGTGCGGGGACCGGCGCCTACCGGCGCACGGTCATCGCGCTGGTGGCCGCCGCCGTGGCGACCTTCGCCCAGTTGTGGGCGGTCCAGCCGATCCTGCCCGCGATCGCGGAGGGTTTCGGCGCCTCGGCCTCCCAGGCCGCGCTCGCGGTCTCGCTGGCCACGGGCGGCCTGGCCGGGTTCACCCTGGTCTGGAGCGGGGCGGCGGACCGCTTCGGTCGTGCGCGTGTCATCGGTGTCTCCCTGCTGGCCGCGACGCTGCTGGGCTGTGTGATCCCCTTCGTCGCCGATCTGTGGCCGCTGCTGGTGCTGCGCGCGTTGCAGGGTGCGGCTCTGGGCGGGGTGCCGGCCGCGGCGGTGGCCTACCTGTCGGAGGAGATCCACCCGGCCGACGCCTCGCGTGCCACGGGCCTGTACATCGCGGGCAACCCGTTGGGCGGGATGGGCG
>NZ_QPFC01000416.1:0-9208 GCF_003427465.1 Nocardiopsis sp. TNDT3
CGACGTCGCCCTCTCCGACCCCGACGCCGCCTCCCTGCGCCTGGCCTGCGACCTGGGCGCGGGACACCCCCTGGAGGAGGCCGACGACCCGACCTCGGCCCCGGCCGACCTCGCGGTCATCGCCGCGCCGCCCGCCGTCATCCCCTCCGTGCTGCGCCGGGCCCAGGACCGGGGACTGGCCCACGTCTACACCGACGTGGCCAGCGTGAAGGCGAGCGTGCTGGCCGAGGCCGAGCGGCTGGGCTGCGACATGGCCACGTTCGTGGCCGGGCACCCCATGGGCGGCAGGGAGAAGCAGGGCCCCGGCGCCGCGCGCGCCGACCTCTTCCTGGGCCGTTCGTGGGCGCTGTGCCCCACCGGCAAGGCCGACGCGCAGGCCGTCGCCGTCGTCGCCGAGGTCGCCCGCATGTGCGGCGCGGACCCGCTGGTGCTGGACGCGGCGGCGCACGACCGGGCGGTGGCGCTGGTCTCGCACGCGCCCCACGTGGCCTCCTCGGCGGTGGCGGCCCGGCTGCTCTCGGGCGACGACGCGGCCCTGACCCTGGCGGGGCAGGGCGTGCGCGACGTCACCCGGGTGGCGGGCGGCGACCCCGCCATGTGGTCCGAGATCCTCACGCACAACGCCGCCCCGGTCGCGGAGGTCCTGCACGCGGTGGCCGCCGACCTCGCGGCGACCGCCGACGCCCTGCGCGCGCTGGCGGACCGGCCGGGGCCGGAGGAGGCGTCGGACCGCGTCCTCGCTCCGGTGCACGACCTGCTGGAGCGCGGTAGGTCCGGCCACGGCCGCATCCCCGGCAAGCACGGCACGGTACGGCTGCCCGACTACACGGTCATGCCGGTGGTCATCCCCGACGAACCCGGTGCGCTGGGCCGCCTGTTCGCCGTGGCGGCGGAGGCCGGGGTCAACATCGAGGACGTGCGCATCGAGCACACGCCCGGCCTGCCGCTGGGCGTGGCGCAGCTGCACGTGCTTCCCGAGGCGGTGGACACGCTCGCGCGGGCGCTGGCCGCCGACGGCTGGTCGGTGCACCCGGGCCTCTGAGCTTCCCGCGCACGACTGCGCGCGACTGAGCGCCAAGTACACACGGGCCACGGGTAGGGTTGGGCGTCGGCAACAGTGAACGCAAGCGGGAGTCAACGGCAGTGAGCGCGCAGGACAGCACCGAGGGCATCGTCATCGCGATCGACGGTCCCTCCGGGTCGGGCAAGTCGAGCACCTCCCGGGGTGTGGCCAGGGCGCGGGAGCTGCGGTACCTCGACACCGGTGCGATGTACCGCGCGCTGACCTGGTGGATGCTCTCCCAGGGTGTGAACGTCAACGACGCCGACGCCGTGACCGCCCTCGTCGACACCCCCGTCATCACCATGGGCACCGACCCCGACGCGCCCTCCGTGGCGGTGGACGGCCGCGACGTGGCCGCCGAGATCCGCGGCAGGGAGGTCACCACCAACGTCAGCGCGGTCTCGGCCGTGCCCGCGGCGCGCGAGCGCCTCGTGCGCACCCAGCGCGAGATCATCGCCGCCGCCAGGGCCGAGAGCGCGGGCATCGTGGTCGAGGGACGCGACATCACGACCGTCGTCGCCCCCGACGCCCCGGTCAAGCTCTTCCTGACCGCCAGCCCCGAGGCCCGCGCCCAGCGCCGCAGCAAGGAGGTCCGCAGCGCCGACGTCGCCGCCACCCAGGCCGACCTGGCCCGGCGCGACGCGCTGGACTCCAGCCGGGCGCACTCGCCCCTGCGCCAGACCGAGGACGCCACCGAACTCGACACCAGCGGGCTGACCCTGGACGAGGTCGTCGCCCTGGTGGTCAAGCTGGCCGACGAGGCCCGCGACCACTGACCCGCACGGTCGGGCGCCGCCGCGTTCCAGCGGACGGGCGTCCCCTGCCTCCGGACGCCGCGATGGGCGGGCGGTGCACCCGGCGGCCGTAACACCGGACACATTCGTCCCGACAGTCCCTTTCGGGGGAACACAACGACATCCGCGGGGGTTCCTCCCCGTGGCCAGTACACGGGCGCCGTCGGCGCCCGCGTCGATCCACGCGCCCCGGGACACCGGGGCGGGTCGGCCCTTCGCATCCCCGCGGCACGCATCCTGGGCGCGCGGGGACCCAGAACCGGGAGCAGTACATGAGTGACTTCGACATCTCCGACGTCGTCCACGGGGGGGCGGACGCCGAAGAGCCCGCCACCCTCCCCGTGGTGGCCGTGGTCGGACGCCCCAACGTGGGCAAGTCCAGCCTGGTCAACCGCATCATCGGCCGCCGCGAGGCCGTGGTGGAGGACGTGCCGGGCGTGACCCGCGACCGGGTCGCCTACGACGCCGAGTGGCAGAACACCAGGTTCACCCTGGTCGACACCGGCGGCTGGGAGACCAGCGTCAGCGGTCTGGCCGCCATGGTCGCCCGCCA
This sequence comes from Nocardiopsis sp. TNDT3, assembly GCF_003427465.1. NCBI lineage: Bacteria > Bacillati > Actinomycetota > Actinomycetes > Streptosporangiales > Nocardiopsidaceae > Nocardiopsis > Nocardiopsis sp. TNDT3. Next base: position 2,411 of record NZ_QPFC01000416.1, read on the forward strand.
GGCCGAGTACGCCGCGCAGACCGCGGACGTCATCCTGTTCGTGGTCGACGCCACGGTGGGCGTCACCGACGCCGACGCCGCCGTCACCCGCGTCCTGCGCTCGACCAAGCGCCCCGTGGTGCTGGCCGCCAACAAGGTCGACGGCAGCATGCAGGAGGCCGACGCCCTCGACCTGTGGCAGCTGGGCGTGGGCCAGCCCTTCCCCATCAGCGCCCTGCACGGCCGCGGCACCGGCGACCTGCTGGACGCGCTCGTGGCCGAGTTCCCCGAGCAGCCCCTGGGCGAGGAGGACGACGGCGAGGACGGCCCGCCGCGCATCGCTCTGCTGGGCCGCCCCAACGTGGGCAAGTCCAGCCTTCTCAACCGCCTCGCCGGTGAGGACCGGGTGGTCGTCGACGCTGTGGCGGGCACGACCCGCGACGCGGTGGACGAGCTGATCGAGCTGGGCGGGAAGACCTGGAAGTTCATCGACACCGCCGGTATCCGCCGCCGGTTCCGGGCCCTCCAGGGAGCCGACTACTACGCCACCATGCGCACCGGCACCGCCCTGGAGCGGGCCGAGGTCGCCGTGGTGCTCATGGACGTCAGCGAGCCCCTCGCCGAGCAGGACATCCGGGTCGTCGAGCAGGTCGTGGAGGCGGGCCGCGGCCTGGTCCTGGCCTTCAACAAGTGGGACATCCTGGACGAGGAGCGCCGGACCTACCTGGAGAAGGAGATCGACCGCCAGCTGGCGCGGGTCTCCTGGGCGCCGCGCGTGAACGTCTCGGCCAAGACCGGGCGCCACATGGAGAAGCTGGTCCCGGCGATCGAGACCAGCCTGAGCGGGTGGAACCAGCGCATCCCGACCGGGCAGCTCAACAACTGGCTCAAGGAGCTGGTGGCGGCCACTCCGCCGCCGGTGCGCGGCGGCAAGCAGCCCAAGATCCTGTTCGCGACGCAGGCGGGCTCGCGTCCGCCGCACTTCGTCCTGTTCACCACCGGGTTCCTGGAGGACAACTACCGCCGCTTCATCGAGCGGCGCCTGCGGGAGGACTTCGGCTTCGAGGGCTCCCCGGTGCACATCAGCATGCGCATCCGCGAGAAGAAGGGCGGCGGGGCCCAGGGCCGCGCCTCCAAGGGCAGTGTGCGTCCGGACCGCAAGCACCGCCGCCGGTAGGGCGTGCCCGGCGGGCGCGCGCCCCGCTGCGTGAGGGGCGGTGTCCGCCGGACGCGTCCCGGCCCACCGGCCCCGCCAGCCCGACCACGGCACGAGGAAGGGGGCTCCCCGCCCGGGGAGCCCCCTTCGCCGTGTTCTCGGGCCGGGGCGCGCGGCGCCCTGCCCGGTCGCGCCGCGCGCCTGGGCCCCCGCGCTCCGGGCGCTCAGGCGTCGGGGGAGGCCCAGAAGTCGCGCAGTACGCGGGCGCCCCGCTCGGGGTCCTGGAGCATCCAGTAGTGGGTGAGCCCGTCCAGTTCCTGGAACCGGGCGCCCAGGCGGCGGGCCACCTCCCGGTCCTGCTCGGGGTGTGCCATCGGGTCCCCGGTCGGGGCGAGCAGGAGCCCGGGCGCCTTGGCGGGGCCGTCGAAGTCCCGGCCCCAGTCGGCGTGGAAGTTGGGCCACGCCGAACGGTAGAGCGCCAGGACGGCCGCGCTCATCTCCTCGTCATGGCTTCGGTCGACCTCCCGGGCCAGTTCGGGGCTCATGCCGCGGGGCTGGAGGACGTCTCCGAAGGTGCCCCCGCTGCCGGGGGCGGCCCCGCGCAGCCCGGCCAGGGACTCCTCGCCCTCGGGGCTGCTCCGCCAGAGCGTGGCCGCGTCGTGCCACCGGTAGTCGGGGTGCCAGCCGTGGGCGACGTCGGAGACCCAGCTGCGGACGGGGACGTCGTAGGCGGAGACCACGCGCATGGCCAGGTGGGCGCCCCAGTCGTGGCCGACGAGGTCGATCGGCCCGCCGACGGCGCGCAGCTCCTCGGCCAGCCAGGCCGCGTAGTCCTCCTTGCCGCGCATGTGCGCCGGCCGGGGGCTGCCGAAGCCGGGCAGGCGCAGCGCCACGCTGTCCTCGGGGAGGAGCGCGCGCAGGGGGTTCCAGAGCGAGGGCGTCTCGGGGACTCCGTGGACGAACACGATGGTCATGACCACTCCTGGAGTAGAAGTTGATAATCTATCCACTTCAACGTAGCACGATAAGTCGATAACCTATCCACTTCGTGGACCGAGGAGGCCCCATGCGGGCGGACGCCGCGCGCAACAACCGCAGGATCTTCGAGGAGGCGAGCCGGGCGGTCGCCGCCGGGGAGACCGACCTCACGCTCAACGCGCTCGCCCGGCGCGCGGGCGTCGGGGTGGGGACGGTCTACCGCCTCTTCCCCACCCAGCGGGCGATGCTGGAGGCCGTGGTGGAGGACGCGGTGGCCGAACTCCGCCGCCTGGCCGCTGAAGCCGAACGCGAACCGGACCCGCGCGGCGCGCTCGACGGCTTCCTCCGGGCTGCCCTGGACGAGGCGCTCGCCCGTCCCGGCCTGTTCACGGTCCTCATCACCCTCGACGACGAGAGGGAGTCCCTGCGGCGGGCCAAGGCCGAACTGGTCGGGGCGACCTCGCGCCTGCTCGGACGCGCCCACCCGCGGCCGCCGCTGACCGGTGAGAACCTGCTGAAACTGCTGTGCGGCCTGATCCACGCGGTCAGCGAGCACCCGGCCGAACGGCGCGCCGCCGCCACCGACGCCTACCTGAGCCTGCTCCGCAACGGCCTCATGCCCGAAGGCGCCGCCTGAGCGGTGCCGCGGTCCGTTCCGTGCGCCGGTGCGGGGGACTCCGCGCGCCGTGGCGCGCTTCCGGCGGTTCCGCGGAACCCGGGGGGCCACTGCGCGCGCCCCCTTCCGGGCACACGGTGCCGTGGCCGCCCCGCGCGCGGACAGCGCCCCCGAGCGGGTCAGGCCTCCCCGCTCAGGCGGCGGACGTTGCCCTGCGGCGGGTGGCTCCCCGTCGTTCCCCCCTTGCGGGAGCGGGGCGGTCGGCCCCCCTCCTCCCCGGGGACGGGGATCGCGGGGGCGCCGGGCAGCGGGCGGTTCGCGCTCTCCTTCATCCGCCACACCACCACCAGCCCCACCACACCCGCGACCATCACCAGCCACGCCGGTGCGTAGAGGTTTCCGGTGGCCTGCACCAGCGCCTCGGCGACCAGCGGGGTGGTGCCGCCGAACAGCGCCACCGACACGTTGAAGCTGATGGCCAGCGCGCCGTAGCGCACGCTGGTGGGGAAGAACGCCGGCAGCGCCGCGGGCGCGCCGCCGGAGAAGTGCACCAGGGTCACCGCCAGCACCACCATGCCCAGGGCCACCGTCCACGGGCCCCCTTGTTGCAGCAGCCAGAAGGCGGGCAGGGCCAGCACGATCGAGAACAGGCTGCCCGAGAGCAGCACGGGCCTGCGCCCCACGCGGTCGCTCAGGTGTCCGAACCCGGTCACCGCGAACAGCATCAGCACCATCGCCGCCAGCGTCAGCACCAGAGCCGTGGTGGGGCCGTACCCCAGCTCCGCCTCCAGGTAGGTGGGCATGTACGCGGTCAGGACGTAGTTGTTGACGTTGAAGACCATCACCAGGCCCACGCACAGCAGGATGTGGCGCCACTGGTCCACGACCGTCGCCCGCAGCTGTCCCTCGCGGTGCCCGCCGTGGGAGTCCTTGGCGTAGCCCCCGGTGTTCTGCTCGAAGACGGGGGTGTCCTCCAGCTTCACCCGCAGGTACAGGCCGACGGCGCCCAGCGGCAGCGCGACCAGGAAGGGGACGCGCCACCCCCAGTCCTGCATGGTGTCCGAACCGAGCAGGAGGGTCATCACCGTGACGACGGTGGCGCCGCCGACGTAGCCGCTGACCGTGCCGAACTCCAACCAGGAGGCCAGGAAGCCGCGCCGCCGGTCGGGCGCGTACTCGGCGATGAAGGTCGTGGCGCCGCCGTACTCGCCGCCGGTGGAGAAGCCCTGGAGCATCCGCGCGACCAGCAGCAGCACGGGCGCGGCGAAGCCGATGCTCGCGGCCGAGGGGATGAGCCCGATCGAGAACGTGCTCACCGCCATGAGCAGCATCGTGAAGGCCAGGACGCGCTTGCGGCCGATCCTGTCGCCGAGGGGGCCGAAGAACAGCCCGCCCAGGGGCCGCACCAGGAAGGCGGCGGCGAAGGTGGTGAAGGTGGCGATGAGCTGGGTGCCCTGGGTCTGCGCCGGGTAGAACACCAGGCCGATCGTGACGGCCAGGTAGCTGTAGACGCCGAAGTCGTACCACTCGGTCGCGTTGCCGATCGCCGCGGCCACCACGGCCTTGCGCGTCGCCCTGCGGTCCGTGGTCAGGGCCGTCCGCCCCTGCGGCTGCGGCTCGTTCACGTCTCCCCCTCGCTGCCCAGCGGTCCTGGTGTACCCACTTAATCACCCAGGGTGACGAGAGCGTGTGCTCTGTCCGTGTCGCCGTCCCGGTAGCGTGTTGGCGGCCAGGAGTCGAGTCCCTGCTGCGGGGTGCACCGGGTCCGAGGCGGAGCCCCGGCGTGTGCTCAGGCCGAGGAGGGTGCCTCCCGCGGGGCTCGGGGCGCGGCCCGGCGGGTGAGGCGGCGCAGCAGGTTCTCCGCCGGACCGCGGTAGCCGGCGCGCCGCATCAGCTCGGCGGCGGCCAGCGACGCCAGCCAGGTCGCGGCGGCCACGCCGAAGGCCCCGGCCAGCCCCAGCCGGTCCTGCCATCCCAGGCCCACCGGTGAGAAGACCGCGAGGAAGACCACGCTCTGGAGCAGGTAGAAGCTCAGGGAGCGCTGGCCCAGAGCCTGGAGGGCGGTGGTCAGGACGCCGCGGGTACGGGCCGCCCGGATCGCGGCCAGCGCGACGATCCCGGCCATCCCGACGCCGCCGAAGTAGCCCGTCAGGGGCTGGAGGAGGGCCGTGCCCCACTGCGCGGCGGCCGAGGGGGCGCTCCACACGCCCGTCTGGACCAGGATCGAGGGCAGGGCCCCGGCGACGGAGACCGCCGTGGTGAGTATGACGACGCGTGTCAGGAAGGCGCGGTTGCGCTCGGGTTCCTCCAGGAGGCGGTGCCGCGCCGCCCACATGCCCGCGACCACCCCGGGTGCGACCAGGACCGTTCCGACGGCCAGGGCGAAGGGCGTGCCGGGGAGGCGCTCCAGGTAGAGCGCGCCGGGGTCGGATCCGGGGGGCGGGGCCACGGAGCCGATGTCGAAGGTGGAGACGCCCTGGGACAGGGCCAGTCCCAGGGGGATCGCCGAGAGCGCCGTGCCGGGGACCAGGGCCAGGCCCGCGACCCACAGCAGGGTCGTCGAGCGCGCCCGCAGCAGGCCCACGAGCAGCAGGGAGGCGACGCCGTAGGCGGCGAGGATGTCGAGGGGGACCACCAGCGTGTGGACCAGGCCGAAGGCCAGCAGCCACCGGCCCCTGCGGCGCAGCAGGGCGCGGACGCCGACCGGGTCGGCCCCGCCTGCGACCCGCCGGTCCAGCGTCTGCGCCAGGGCGTAACCGAACAGGAAGGCGAACATCGGGCGTGCGTGGTTGCCCACGAACAGCTCGTGGAGGATGAGCGCGGCGCCGTTGGCCAGGGCGGGACCGTGGTCGACGGCCAGGACGAACAGCGGGGCGTGGGCGCAGGCGATGGCCAGCAGCATGGCGCCCCTGGCCAGGTCCGGGGCGAGCGCACGGGGCGCGGGAGCGGTCACGGATCCTCCTCGGCGGGGTGGGGTACATGCTATTACATGTAAAGCATGTATATCGTGTGCCCTGTGATCGTGACCGCAAGCGGACACGGCCCGCTTGGTACGCTGTGCGGAACACGTACGGGAAGGCGGTGGCGGGGTGACTGCGGAGCAGGACGGCGCCTCCTACGGACCCGGCGGCCGGGGCTTCTACGGCGCGGTGACGGTCAGCGAACGCGGCCAGATCGCGATCCCGGCCAAGGCCCGCCGCGACCTGGGCATCTCCCCCGGCGACAAGCTGCTGGTCCTCGGCGACCCCCAGCAGGGGATCGCCCTCATGACGGTCGACCGGCTCATGGAGAACCTCCAGGGATCCTCGGTCCTGATGGACGTGCTGCGACAGCACGTCCAGGACGACGGGGGAACCCCGCCCGGCGGGGCCGGATAGCGGCACCGCGGGACACTGGCGGGGGAGTCCCCGTTGTTCCGGTTCCCACGGACTCCCGGGGCCGGCTCCGCCCCGCTGCGGATCGGGACCCGCGGGCGTGCCCTCCCTCCGGACACCCGGCGCCGCTTCCGCCGCGCACGGATCAGGCCCCCGTACGGGCGGGCGTGGCGCACGCCGACGGGGAGGACGTCCGGAGCGCCGCGGGGGCGCTGCCGACGGGAGCGCGTGCTCTGCCCGTCTCGCCGTCCCGGTAGCGTGGTGGCGGCCGAGAGGGGGGTCCATGCGCAGAGTGCTGGTCAGCGCGTGTCTGATGGGACGCCGGGTGCGTTACGACGGGCGCGCCAAGCCGGTCGAGGACGACGTGGTCGCCCGCTGGCGTGAGGAGGGCCGCCTGGTGGTGCACTGCCCGGAGGTCGCGGGCGGCCTCCCGGTGCCCCGCCCGCCCGCCGAGATCGAGCCCGGCGCGACCGCCGCCGACGTGCTCGCGGGCCGCGCGCGCATCCTCACCCCCGAGGGGCGGGACGTGACCGGGCACTTCGTGGACGGGGCCCGGGCGGCGTTGGCCACCGCCCGCGCGCACGGCGTGGTGGTGGCGGTGCTCAAGGAGTCGAGCCCCTCCTGCGGGGTGCACCGGGTCTACGACGGAGCCTTCGGCGGGCGCGGGGTTCCCGGCGAGGGGGTCACCGCGCGGC
>NZ_QPFC01000417.1:0-2017 GCF_003427465.1 Nocardiopsis sp. TNDT3
GCGGGGAGCTCGGGGGGACGCGCGCCGCTGGGGTGCGGAACGGGCGCGGCGTACTCCCGCCGTTTACCGGTGTCGAAGCTGAACAGACTCAAGAACGCTCCACATGGCGCAGTGATCGGATTCCGTTTTCCAGGTGCCACTGTAGGTAGGCCGCGACCAGCCCGCTGCACTCGGAGCGCTGCCTGTCCTCGCTGGCGTCCGCGCTCTCCCAGTCCCCTCCGAGCAGTGCCGACATGAGTCGGAGCGTGTCCGGGGACGGGTGCACGGAGCCGTGGGGACGGCACACCGTGCAGACCATACCTCCGGCGTGGACCGCGAACGCGCGGTGCTCCCCCCGGCTGCCGCAGCGGGCGCACTCGGCCAGCGAGGGCGCGTACCCGGCGACGGCGAGCGAGCGCAGCAGGTAGGCGTCCAGGACCAGCCGGGAGTCGTGGCTTCCCTCACCCAGGGTACGCAGCGCGCCGATGAGCAGGAGGAACTGGCGCAGCGCCGGGTCCTTCTCGACCGAGACGACCTTCTCCGCGGTCTCCAGCATCGCGGTGGCGGCGGTGTAGCGGGAGTAGTCCGACACCACCGCCTCGCCGTAGGCCCGCACGGTCTCGGCCTGGGTGATCACGTCCAGCGTGCGGCCCGCGTGCAGCTGGAGGTCGACGTGGGTGCACGGCTCCAGGCGGGCGCCGAAGCGGGACCTGGTGCGGCGCACCCCCTTGCCGACGGCGCGGACCAGGCCGGTGCGCCGGGTCAGGAGGGTGATGATGCGGTCGGCCTCGCCCAGCTTCTGGTTGCGCAGGACGACACCCTCGTCGCGGTAGAGACTCACATCCCCATTGTCGCGGATACCACGGACCGTCCACGCGGACGGTGGAGCACGAAACCCCTCTATGACCAGCTTTATTACAGTTTGGTTTCCCTTTTTGCGACATTTGCTCTACTCTCACGCGCTAGGCGCTCCGCGTCGGGCCCGCCGCCCTTCCCCCGCGGCACTCTCCCGGAGCAGCCGCGCGCATCCCGCGCGCTCCCCGACACGGGTTCACCCGAGACCCGCGGGGCACGAGCGAGGGCCGGCCTGAGCGCGGACCCCGCGCGAGCGGCGCCCCGTCGCGCCCGTGCCCCGACGTCCCACTTCCCGAGGAGGGCCCCATGGCGCGTGGTCGCCGAGGCAGGCGCAGGAAGAGCGCCGACCGACACCGCCGTTCCGGGCGCGGACTGCGCTCGATACCGCTCGCGGTACCCATGGCCGCGGTGCCCGTCGGCCTGGTCGTGGCGGGCGCTCTGCTGTTCACCGGCGCGGAGTCCGGCCTCGACCCCTTCCGGAACACGGCGGACGGCCAGGCGCGGGAGGGAGGGCTCGGCACCGCGGTCACCGACGACTCGCTCGTGCCCGAGGCCTCCGAGGACGCCGACTTCTTCGCCTCGCCCACCGCGACGCCTCAGCGCGAGCCCGCGCCCTCCGGGGAGGGCGTCGAGCCGCAGAGCGCGCAGGCCTCCTCCGTTCCCGAGGACAGCGGGGACGAGGACACCGGCGGCGCTGGCAGCGGTGGCGGCGGTGGCGGCTCGGAGTCCGGTGGCGGGGTCTCGGGCGGCGGTGACGGCGGCGGCAACGGCGGCGGTGGCGGCGACAGCGGTCCGGACGCCCCCGCCGGCGGAGCGACCGAGCAGGTCGTGACCCTGGTCAACGCCCAGCGCGCGGACGCCGGCTGCGGCCCGCTGCGGGTGGACTCACGGCTGACCGCCGCCGCCCAGGAGCACAGCGAGGACATGAACCGGCGCGACTACATGAGCCACGAGAGCCCCGAGGGCGAGGGCCCCGGGGACCGGGCCGACCGCCACGGCTACGACGCCTGGGGCGCGGAGAACGTCGCCAAGGGGCAGACCAGCCCCCAGCAGGTGATGGACGCCTGGATGAACAGCGACGGACACCGCAGGAACATCCTCAACTGCGACCTGGTCGCGATCGGCGTCGGCGAGTCCGGCAACGCCTGGACCCAGATGTTCGGCTGGGAGTAGCCCCCGGCCC
>NZ_QPFC01000418.1:0-8994 GCF_003427465.1 Nocardiopsis sp. TNDT3
CGCCCCGCCCAGGAGCCCGCAGGGGCCGGCCAGGTCGTCCCCCGCCGCGAAGGCCCCGCACACCGCGTCCACGGCGGGCGTCCACCAGCTCTCGGGCGGGTCCCACCCCGCCTCCCGGCTCCGCCGGCCCCACGGCGCGCGCAGTTCCCGGGCACGGGCGGTACGGTCCCGCGTCCCGGTCCTCACCTCGGCATCTCCCATGGCGCCGCTCCCGTCGGTCGGTCCTGTCGCGGAGGCGGGTCCGCGTCCGCTCGGCGCGTTCCGTCCTCCCTCACCCCTGATTACGGAGATCGGTGGCGGCTGTGACGCGAATGCGGGATATTTTTCGAGCACGTGTCCTCCAGCGCCGGACCGGGGCTCCTCCCCGGACCGCGGCGCACACTCCCCAGAAAGGACGCCGGGTGAACGACGTCCCCGACGATCACACAGAGACTCTGGTCGGTGACGGTGAGTTGATTCAGTGGGTGCGGGACGGCGACACCGGCGCCTACGCCACCCTCTACGAGCGCCATGCCGCGGCGGCGCGCGGACTGGCCCGGCAACTGCTGCGCGGCGAGGCGGAGGTGGAGGACGCCGCCGCCGAGGCGTTCACCCGCGTGCTCAGCGTCATCCAGCGAGGAGGGGGCCCGCAGGACTCCTTCCGCCCCTACCTGCTCACCGCCGTCCGCAACGCCGCCTACGACCGGGGACGCGGGGAGAGGCGCCAGGTCGTCACCGACGACATGGAGAGCCTCGTCCCCGGCCAGCCCTTCGTCGATCCCGCGCTCGAAGGGCTGGAGCGCTCCCTCATCGCCCGGGCCTTCCTCTCGCTCCCCGAGCGCTGGCAGTCGGTGCTCTGGCACACCGAGATCGAGGGGGCCAAACCGGCCGAGGTCGCGGACGTGCTCGGCATGAAGCCGAACGGCGTCGCCGCCCTCGCCTACCGGGCGCGGGAGGGGCTGCGGCAGGCCTACCTCCAGATGCACCTGGCGGGCGGGAACGCCGCCGAGGCCTGCCGCCCGACCCTCGGACTGCTCGGCGCCCACGTCAGGGAGGGGCTGTCCAGGCGCGACACCGCCAAGGTCGACCGGCACATGGACGGCTGCGCCGACTGCCGCGCGGTCTACGCCGAGCTGACCGACGTCAACGTCGGCCTGCGCGGGGTCGTCCTGCCGCTGGTGGCGGGCGCGGGGGCGGCGGGCTACCTCTCCGCCACCTCCGCCGGGGGCGCCTGGTGGGGGAGGATGTCGCGCCGCCAGCAGCAGGCGGCGGCCGGAGGCACGGCGGCGGCCGGTGTGGCGGTCGCGGTCGCCCTGGCCCTGACCAGCGCGCCGGAACCGCTTCCCGAACAGCAGCCGCCCCCGGCGGCGGCCCCGTGGGAGCAGCCTCCGGCGCCGACCGCTCCGGACGAGCCCGAGCCCGCTCCGGACGCGCCGCGGCCCTCTCCTCCGGCCAGCGACCGGCCGCGCCCCGACGCGGACGAGCGGCCCGAGCCCGCCGAGCCGGTCCCGGCGGTGCCGCCCGCCGACGTGCCGGAGGAGGAGGTGGCGCAGGAGCCCGGGCCGCGGTTCGCCGCGGGGATCGACCCGGTCGGCTCCCTGCTCCCGGGCAGCGAGGGGATCATGGTCCTGGACGTGCGCAACATCGGCGGCGGCGCGGCCGAGGAGGTCGTCGCCCAGCTCACCCTGCCGCCGGGCGTGGAGATGGTCTCCTCCGGCGGTGCGGGAAACGCGCTTCCCAGGGCGGTGGGACACGGCGACTGGAGCTGTTCCGCGGGCAGCGGGGGCGGCCGCTGCGCCCACCCGGGGATGGCGGCGGGGGAGGACGGCACCCAGTTCATCGACGTGCGCGTGGCCCCGGACGCCGAGGTCGGGGTTCCGGCGACGGTGTCGGTGTCCGCCGCGGGCGTGACCGCCGAGGCGACGGGGGAGCGGGGCGTGAGCGCGGAGGGCGTCACGGCCCGCTACGCCACCGCGGGCCGGGTACGCGCGGAGAGCGTCGGCAACGCCCTGATGACCTGCGTCGAACCGGAGCCGAGGGGTCGCTGGCCGTGGCCGTGGTGGGACTGGCCGTACGCCCCGGACGTCCCCGACCCGCGTCCGCAGGGTCCCGGGACCGAGCCGGGCACGGAGTCCTCCCCCGCTCCGGGCGCCCCCGCGCCCCCGAGACCGGAGCCGCCGGAAGCCGAGGCGACCATGGAGGAGGATGCGGTCCCTGGCCGGGAAGAGGGCGAAGGGGCTCCTGACGGGACGGTGGGCGCGCCGGACAACAACGTGCCCACGGAAACGGCGCGCGGACCGTTCTCCGAAGGCGTGGCGCGGCACGGCGGCCACGGCCCGGCGACGGTGGCCCACCACGCCCCCGGGTCCCACGGCGCCTCCGAGGCACAGAACGCTCCCCGGGCGCAGGACGGCCCCGGGTTCCACGGCGCTCCCGAGGCCCAGGACGGCCCCTGCGCCCGGGCCAGGCTGCGCCAGGGGCCGCGCCTGGACAACGACCACTGGACGATGGTCCCGCTGGACGCCGACGACGACCCCTCCACCACCTCCTCCAGTTCGGCGACCTGGGAACTCCCCGAGGGCGGCGGGGTGCGCTGGGCGGGGCTCTACTTCTCCGGGACCGGGACCGGGACCCCCGACGCCCCCTCCGTCCGGGTCAGGGGACCGGGCATGACGGACTACCGCACCGTCGAGGCCACCAGCAACCGTGTCGCCGAGCTGCCCGGCTACCCCGCCTACCAGGCGTTCGCCGAGGTCACGGACCTGGTGCGGGCCCAGGGCGGCGGCCAGTGGTGGGTCGGCGACGCCCCCGTGAGCGAGGGCCGCGGCCACTACGCGGGCTGGAGCCTCGTGGTCGTGCTGGAGGACCCCCGGGTGGGCACCCGCAACCAGGTGATGGTCCTCGACGACACCCGGGTCTCCTTCCACGGCGGCGGGGGCGGCCCCTTCGCGGTGTCGGGCCTGCTGCCCGCCGCCGTACCCGCCCGGATCGACGTGGTGGCCTGGGAGGGCGACCCCGACCTGGGCGGGGACCGGGTGACCGTGGACGGCGCGGCGGCGGAGCCGGTCGGCGGCTACGGGCGGACGGACAACGCGTTCACCGGCTCGGCCCGCGGCGCGGTCGGCGACCCGCTCGCGTTCGGCACCGACGTGGTCCGATTCGACTCAGTACTTGGCCGAGAAACGGACATCCGAATCCTGACCGAACAGGACGCCGTGATGGTGGGGGCAGTGGTCCTGACGGCCCCCATGCGTAGTTGAGGTACGGGCTTCCACCCGCCCCGTCCGGGCCTGTCCGGCCGCTTCGGAGCCACGGGGCCCTCCGGAAAACCGCCTGTGAGTAGCAGTCCAATAACTCTGTGTGTTCAGAAGGGGCACGCAAAACCAGACAGACTTGGCTAGGCTGTGGCCCGGTCATGGACATGGCCCAGAGACAACAGGGAAGGGGGTCGGTGCCAGTGGACCGCTGCGCGTTGTTCGTTGACGCGGGGTACCTTCTCGCGGACGGCGCGATGGCAGTGCACGGAACCCGCAACCGGGACTCCGTCTCCTGGGACTACACCGGTCTCGTCCAGTTCCTCAACGAGGTCGCGCGGGACCGCACCGGCCTGCCGCTCCTGCGCTGCTACTGGTACGAGGCGGTCGCCGACGACCGGCGGACCCAGGAGCAGGACGGCATCGCCGACATCCCCGGTATCAAGTTCCGCGGCGCGCGGATAAGGCCCGGCCGCCGCGAGGGCGTCGAGAGCTACGTCCAGCGCGACCTCACCACGCTGGCCCGTACCGGCGTCCTGTGCGACGCCGTCCTGGTCAGCGGGGACGAGGACATGGCGCCGGTCGTGGCCGACGTACAGGACATGGGCGTGCGCGTCACGGTCGTGCACGTCTCCGTCGAGGGCAACTGGACCATCTCCCGGGCCCTGCGCCGCGAGTGCGACGACCTCATCGAGATCGGCGCGGGCCACCTGCGCCCGCACGTCAACCTGCTCTCCAGCGGCGGCGCCGCCCAGGAGACCGCTGCCAAGACCACCACGCCGTTCTCCAACGGCCGCGCCCGCTCGGCGCCCGAGACCCCCAGGCAGCCCGTCGCGACGGCGCAGCCCGGCGGCAGCCGGGTGGAGGCGGCCTCCTCGTCCGCCGTGGGCCTGGAGGCGATGTTCGCCGGAACCGGCGGACAGCCCGCCCCCCAGGGCAGCGCCATGGACCAGCTGCGCGCCATGCGCAGGTCCCTCGCCCAGCAGCGCGGCGGCGGGGACCACCTGGCCGGGCCGAACACGGACAACCAGCAGTCCGGCCCGATCGACGCCAACGGGTTCCCCTCCGGCGGCCAGGTCCCGCCGAACGTGGGCGGCAACAGCGCCTATCCGGGCGCCTCGATGACCGGGGGGCACCCGGCGCCGGGCGGCCAGGGGGGCTACCCCGTCACCGGGGGGCACCAGTCGCTGCGCGGGGCCGACCAGACGGGCTACGGGCTTCCGGCGAGACAGGCACCGCCCCCGCAGCAGCACATGACGGGGCCGCAGCAGTCCTTCGCCGGCGGGACCGGGCCACAGCAGTCCTTCGCCGGCGGGACCGGGCCGCAGCGCTCCTTCTCCCAGGAGGGGCAGTCCCTGCAGCCGGGCCAGCACGGCCAGCCGGGCCAGCACGGCGGGCAGCCGGGACACGGCCAACCGGGGCACGCGCCACCGCAGAGGAGCGCACCGCCCCAGGATCCCAGGTTCGGCCCGGGGGACAACCCCGGCTTCGGGGGTGCGAACGACGCAAACCCTACCTATGGGACCAGTACGGAAACTGACACCGCCCAACGCGGTGGGGCGGCCCCCTCCTACGGGGGACCGCAGCCTACTGGTCCCGAACAGGACAGCCGGTTCGCCGCCGGCGACTACCGGGAACCGCGTCCCAGTCCTGGATATCCCCAGCAGACGCGTCCCGCCACGCATACCGTTGACGAAGCGGTGCATGTTGCGCGCAAAGAAGGGAACGACTTCGCGGAGTCGATCGCCCGCGAGGCGCCCGCCCTGTGGGTCGAGGCCGTCCTCGCCCGCAGGCCCCGGATGCCCTCCGACCTGGAGGCGCGTCTGCTCCAGGGTTCCTCGCTGCCGATCGACCACCTGTTGCGTGACGAGGTCCGGGACGGACTGCGCCAGGGGTTCTGGCAGGCACTGGAGCGTGCCAGGCCCTGAGATCCTTGCGCGGGGAGTGCGAGTAGGTGATGAGGGCGATGCGGTTGACCCACGTGACGACGGCAGAACTCGACCGTTTGGAATTCCACGCCGTCCGGTCCGGTGAGCACGGACGGGTCGCCGCCCAGCTCATGGACCTGGCCAACCGGGTCGACGCCGGAAGCGAGATCTCCCGCGCGGAGCTGTTCGTGCGCGCGGGGGAGCAGTGGGAGATCGCCCAGGAGTTCGAGCGCGCCTGCTCGGCCTACCAGAGGGCGATCGACGACGGCGGCCCCACGGTGATCGACGCGCGCGCCCTCAGCGCCGGTGCGCTGCTGCAACTGAACGAGGTCGGGACGGCCTACGCCCACCTCGAACGCCTGGAGAGCGAGCGACCCCCGGGGCTCCAGACCTACATCCACGTCGCCGAGGCGCTGTACGCGCACGACGACCTGGAGGGCGCCGAGCGGTGGGCCACGGTCGGCGCGCACCGCTTCCTCGGCCTGGACGCCTCGCCCTACGTCCACGACCTGCTGCTGGAGCTGCTGCGGATCCGGTTCCGCGTCCGCGTCGACCTGGGCCTGGACGAGGACGCCCTGGACCGGCGGCTCGACGCCGGGTGAGGGCCGCGCCGGGCTCGCCCGCCCCCGCGGCCCGCGCCGACCCCGGTGAGTGAGGTTTCCGACGTTTCCCTCCCGGGGGCCGCGACACGCCCGGGCCGACTCCGCCCGGAGTGCTTTTCCGCGACGCCCCGAGGCCGCGGCCGCAGGATCGGGTACGCCAGGTTCCGCGGAGCCGTGCGGCCCCCGTGCGCGGGCGTTGCGGGCCGGCTGGGGCGGCGGCACGGGCAGGGTCGGGTGCGGGCGCCCCCGGCGACGACCTAGGCTGTGTCGGGCCGCCTCAGGGCCGCCCCGACGGGGTGCTCAGCCCCCGCGCCGACGGGCCTCCCAGAGCCCCTCATACCACGCCCCCAGGGTGTGTTCGACAATCGTCGAAGAACCTGAGAAATCGATGACACGCCATCATCTTGCGGTGTTCCAACGCACCATCCCCTAGATGTAGTATCTCTCCCGCTGGTGGTTCACCCCTCGGGGTGAGGCAGAGGGGACCCGGTACGAGCCGGGCCGTCCCCGCAGCGGTGAGTGGAAGAAGAGGCCGTCACAGGTACCGGGAACCCCCGCGGAACCCCGGTGCCGTGGTCCCCGCCCACCCGCCACCGGTGATGCACACCTGAGTGTGTGCCGACGACGGGGCTTCGAGAACGAGCCGCCGCGGCCCGCCGGCCGGACGACCGCGCGCACCCAGTGCGCCGGTCCGCCGGGAGCGCCGCGCGACCCTCGCTTCTCGTCCCCTCCCCGCCGGGACTCTTCTATCGAGGTTGGAGCCGCTGTATGACCCTTGACGTCGAGGCCGTGCCCGCATCCGTTCGGTCCAGCAAGGACGGCAACCCCCCTGCCGCCGTCGACCGGATCGAGCACGTCGTAGCCGAGGCCTGTGCGCGGCTCACCGGTGTTTCGGCGGAGAAGGTCCTCACCGAGGCCCGTCGCGGCTTCTACCCCGGCATCTCCGACGCCGAGGTGGAACTCGCCCTGGTCATGGCCGCCCGCAGCTTCGTGGAGGTCGACCCGGACTACTCCTACGTGGCCGCCCGCCTGCTGCTGGACAAGCTGCGCCGCGAGGCCCTCACCTTCATCAGCGGCGCCCCCGACGCCGCCGGCCAGTCCGAGATGGGCGAGCGCTACGCCGCCTACCTCGCCGCCTACGTCGGACGCGGCATCGACCTCGGCCAGCTCGACCCGGCGCTGGCCAAGTTCGACCTGGCCCGCCTGGGCGCCGCGCTGCGCCCCGAGCGCGACGAGCAGTTCACCTTCCTGGGCATCCAGACCCTCTACGACCGCTACTTCCTGCACAGCGACGAGGTGCGCTACGAGCTGCCGCAGGCGTTCTTCATGCGGGTGGCCATGGGTCTGGCCCTCAACGAGGACGACCGCGAGGCCCGCGCCATCGAGTTCTACGAGCTGCTGTCCTCGTTCGACTTCATGGCCTCCACGCCCACCCTGTTCAACTCGGGCACCGTGCGGGCGCAGCTGTCCTCCTGCTTCCTCACCACCGTGGGCGACGACCTCCAGGCCATCTTCCACGGCATCAGCAACAACGCGATGCTGTCCAAGTACTCCGGCGGCCTCGGCAACGACTGGACCCCGGTGCGCGGCCTGGGCTCGCACATCCGCGGCACCAACGGCAAGAGCCAGGGCGTCGTGCCGTTCCTGAAGATCGCCAACGACACCGCCGTCGCGGTCAACCAGGGCGGCAAGCGCAAGGGCGCGGTGTGCGCCTACCTGGAGACCTGGCACATCGACATCGAGGAGTTCCTCGACCTCCGCAAGAACACCGGTGACGAGCGCCGCCGCACCCACGACATGAACACCGCGAACTGGGTTCCGGACCTGTTCATGCAGCGCGTGGAGCAGGGCGGCAGCTGGACCCTGTTCTCGCCGGACGAGGTCCCCGACCTGCACGACAAGTACGGCGCCGAGTTCGCCGAGGCCTACGCCCACTACGAGGCCGAGGCCGCGGCGGGCCGGATCAAGGTCTCCAAGACCCTCCCGGCCGTCGACCTGTGGCGGCGCATGCTGACCATGCTGTTCGAGACCGGGCACCCGTGGATCACCTTCAAGGACCCGTCCAACCTGCGCTCGCCGCAGCAGCACGTCGGCGTGGTGCACTCCTCCAACCTGTGCACCGAGATCACGCTGAACACCAGCGCCGACGAGGTCGCGGTCTGCAACCTGGGCTCGGTCAACCTGGCCCAGCACGTGGGCCCGGACGGCCTGGACGCCGAGCGCCTGCGCCGCACCGTCCGCACCGCCGTGCGCATGCTCGACAACGTCATCGACGTGAACTTCTACACGATCCCCGAGGCGCGCCGCGCGAACATGCGCCACCGCCCCGTGGGCCTGGGCCTCATGGGCTTCCAGGACGCGCTGTTCAAGCTGCGCACGCCCTTCGCCTCCGACGGCGCGGTCTCCTTCGCCGACGAGAGCATGGAGCTGATCAGCTACTACGCCATCGAGGCCTCCATGGAGCTGGCCGCCGAGCGCGGCTCCTACGAGAGCTTCGAGGGCTCC
This sequence comes from Nocardiopsis sp. TNDT3, assembly GCF_003427465.1. NCBI lineage: Bacteria > Bacillati > Actinomycetota > Actinomycetes > Streptosporangiales > Nocardiopsidaceae > Nocardiopsis > Nocardiopsis sp. TNDT3. Next base: position 8,269 of record NZ_QPFC01000418.1, read on the forward strand.
CTGTGGAGCCGGGGCGTGCTGCCGATCGACTCGCTGCGCCTGCTGGCCGAGTCGCGCGACGGCGACCTGGACATGGACCGGGGCGAGACCCTGGACTGGGACTCGCTGCGCGAGCGCGTCAAGACCACGGGCATGCGCAACTCCAACGTCATGGCCATCGCCCCGACCGCGACCATCGCCAACATCACCGGCGTGAGCCAGTCGATCGAGCCGGTCTACCGCAACCTGTACGTCAAGTCGAACATGTCCGGCGACTTCACCGTGGTCAACCCCTACCTGGTGCGCGACCTCAAGGCCCGCGGCCTGTGGGACGACGACATGGTCTCCGCGCTGAAGATGCACGACGGCAGCCTCGGCGCCATCGACCGCGTCCCGGCCGACCTCAAGGCCCTCTACGCCACCGCGTTCGAGGTCGACCCCGAGTGGCTGGTGGACGCCGGTTCGCGCCGCCAGAAGTGGATCGACCAGGCCCAGTCGCTGAACCTGTACATGGCGGCCCCCAGCGGCAGGAAGCTGGACTCGCTGTACCGCCGCGCGTGGCGCTCCGGTCTCAAGACCACCTACTACCTGCGTTCGCAGAGCGCCACCCACGTGGAGAAGAGCACGCTCAAGGGCACCGACGGCCGCCTCAACGCGGTCGCCGCGACCCCCGCGGCCCCGGTCGCGCCGGTCGCCTCGCCCGCGCCGAGCCCGGCCCCGGCGCCGAGCCCCGCGCCCAGCCCGTCC
>NZ_QPFC01000419.1:0-1728 GCF_003427465.1 Nocardiopsis sp. TNDT3
CACCCGGGCGACGGAGCCCGTCGCCCCGCCGCCCCGCCCCTCCTGGTGGCGGGGCCGGTCCGAACTGCTGGTCGCCGCCCTGGTGCTGGGCATCGCCGGGTTCATCGCCGTGCAGACCGCCGCCATGCCGGTGCCGCCGGGCACCGAACCTCCCGGCCCGCGCTTCTTCCCCACCCTGGTCGCGATCTTCATGGGCGTCACGGGCGTCGCCCTGGCCGTACAGGTCCTCCTGCGCCCGGCCCGCACCGCCGAGGCGCCGACCACCGGTGAGAACGCCGACGCCACCGCCGACGACGGGGGCGCCCCGGCCGGCGAGGCGGGGCCCGTGCGCATCGACTGGAGCTGCCTGGGGATCGTCGTCGCCTCGCTGACGGTGTTCATCCTGCTGCTCCAGCCGGTGGGCTGGCTGCTGTCCGCGGCACTGCTGTTCTTCGGCGTGGCCTACGCCCTGGGCAGCCGCCGGTACCTGTTCGACGCCGTGCTGTCGCTGGTGTTCTCCTCCATCATCCAGCTCGCCTTCGTCGCCGGTCTGGGCCTGAACCTGCCGGCCGGAATCCTCGGGGGCATCTTCTAAATGGACGTTCTCACCAACCTCATGGCGGGGTTCGCCAACGCGCTGAGCCCCGAGTACCTCTTCCTGGCGCTGCTGGGCGTCATGCTCGGCACGGCCGTGGGCGTGGTGCCCGGCCTGGGCTCCTCCATGGCCGTCGCGCTGCTGCTGCCGGTCACCTTCCACCTCGACCCCACCGGCGCGTTCATCATGTTCGCCGGTGTGTACTACGGCGGGCTGTTCGGCGACTCCACCGCCGCCATCCTGATGAACACGCCCGGACAGGCCTCGGCCATCGCCACCGCCATCGAGGGCCACAAGATGGCCAAGCGCGGGCGGGCTCCGCAGGCTCTGGCCACGGCGGCGATCGGCGCGTTCATCGGCGCGATCGTGTCCACGGCGCTGGTGGCGTTCTTCTCACCGGTCATCGTGCAGCTGGCGCTGCAGTTCGGTCCCGCCGAGTACTTCGCGCTCACCGTCTTCGCGTTCGTGGCCACCTCCGCGGTGGTCTCGGACTCGGCCGTGCGCGGCCTGATCGCCCTGGGCATCGGCCTGGCCATCTCGATGGTGGGCATCGACGGCCTCAGCGGCGCCGAGCGCTTCACCCTGGGCGTTCCCCAGCTCTTCGAGGGCTTCAGCATCATCACGGTGACCGTGGCGCTGCTGGCGATCGGCGAGGTGCTGCACGTGGCCGCCACCGCCCACGCGGGCGACGCGGCCAGCGGTGGCCTGCGGCGCACCGGCACTCCCTGGCTGAGCCGACGCGACCTGCGGCGCACGCTTCCGGCCTGGATGCGCGGAACCCTGTTCGGCCTGCCGTTCGGGTCCATCCCGGCGGGCGGCTCGGAGATCCCGACCTTCCTGGCCTACGGCACCGAACGCAAGCTCTCCCAGCTCCGGGCGCGCCGGGGCAAGCGGCCCGACGAGTTCGGCGACGGCGCCATCGAGGGCGTGGCCGCGCCCGAGTCGGCCGCCAGCGCCACCGCCGGAACCGCGATGGGCGCGCTGCTGGGCCTGGGCCTGCCGACCTCGGCCACGGCCGCGATCATGCTGGCCGCCTTCCAGCAGTACGGGATGCAGCCCGGACCGCTGCTGTTCGAGCGCAACGCCGACCTGGTGTGGGCCCTGCTGGCCAGCCTGTTCGTCGGCAGCGTCATGCTGCTCATCCTCAACCTGCC
>NZ_QPFC01000420.1:0-3963 GCF_003427465.1 Nocardiopsis sp. TNDT3
GGCGGCCCCGCCCGCCATGGGCGCCTGTACGATCGGGCGCTCCCGCAGCAGCTCCGCCAGGCTCATGCTCCCTCTCCTCGTCCTCGGCCGGTCCGGCGAAGGCGCGGCGGAGTCCCCGCCCCGACGGCTCCGTGCGGGGTCCGGCTCCCCCGTGGAACCCGTGAGCGGAGCGCTGCGCGAACCACGCCTCCCATGTCCAGGGAATGCTACCGACGCACGTTTTCCGGGGTTCGACCGCACCCGCCCCGAAATGCGATATCGCGGTTCAGTCGACTCTTTCTGTGACATGGGGCACGAGAATTCCCTGGGGTGCGCCAAAGGAAGAGGGACTTTCCCGGTTCCCCTCCACTGGGAAAGGCGGGAGAACGGCGCCTCCGCCACCCGGACAGCGCGTCCGCCGCCTGCCCTTTCCGTCCGCTGTCCGCCCCTCCCGTCCACCGGCCGCCTTTCCCGACCGTTATCCGCCCGTCCCGTCCAGTTCCGGTTCGTCCGGGGACCCCTCGCCCTCGTCCGAGCCCTCGACCAACCGCGTCGACTCCGGGAACCGCCGGGACAGCAGAACGGTCGCCAGCGCCGCGGCCACCCCGAACCCGACCACCGCCGTCACCGTCCAGGCCAGCCCGAACAACTCCCACAACCACCCGAACGCCAGCACGGTCAGCATCCTCGCCGCGTTGCCCACCATCCCCAGCATCGCGGACATGGTGTTGCGGTTGGCGTCGGAGAACATCGTCTGCTGCCACACGTGCGACAGCACCACGGCCAGCCCCAGCAGGAACTCCGCCGCCACCAGCCCCGCCACCAGCGGCACGGCCCCGTGCGCCGCCAGCCCCAGGGGCAGGCCCGAGGCGGCCGCGAAGACGGGCCCCCACACGTGCGGCCGACCGCGCCCCACGAACCGCGAGCACGCCGAACCCGCCGCCATGGCCGCCATCATCATCAGCAGCACCAGGCCGTTGAGCCGCACGTCCGCGCCGTGCTCGGCCGCGAGCAACGGCTGCCAGGAGAGCACGAGGGCGGTCAGCCCCGACACCGACGCCGCCGACAGGGCCACCAGCGGCGCGAAACGCCTGCTCGCCACCAGTACGGCCGACTCCCGGACGATCGCGGTGAGCGGGCGCCCCGGCTGGCCGGGGGAGTGGGGGAAGCACACCGGAGCCAGCGCCGCCAGTGCCACCAGCACCACACCGCTCACCAGCACCAGGGCGTCCGCGGACAGCCAGGTGCCCGCCACCATCACCGAGGCGGCCCCCAGCACCGCACCGCTGTTGCCCGCCACCTGGACGAACCGCACCGTCCGCGCGATCCGCGCGGGGCGGTCGCGGTCGCCGATCCGGTTGACCACGAGCGCGACCAGAGTCCCGGACTGGAGGTGGAAGCCGACCGCCCACAGGTACATGGACGCGAGCGTCAGCGCGAGCCCGTCCGCGTACCCCGTCAGCACGAAGCCCGTGCCCCACACGGCGAACCCCACCGTCAGCAGCCTGCGGTGGCCGTAGCGGTCGCCGAGCGCACCGCTGGGCGCCTCCACCAACAGGGCCACCAGGTTCGTGGAACCGAGCATCAGTCCCAGCAGCCACGGGTCCGCCCCGCGTTCCAGGAGGATGGTGACGAAAACCGCGCCGAAAAGGAAATCGGCCGAAGCGCCGAGAAGGGCGAACGAGGTGTAGCGCAGGAACAATGACGATTCGGCGGTTCTCTCCACGGGCATGGTTGTTTTCCTGGTCGAGGGACGTCGCGGCTCCGACCAGCCCCTGATGGCGGTGGCATTAGCGGTTCCGGAGGGAAATTCCGCCCAAGCTAGCACGCGGGTTCCGGTGCGGCCACGGCTTTTCCCGGACCCCGCGCGACGCGGTGGCCGACCGGTTCACCCCCACCCCGCGACAGCGCCGCGGCCGACCGGCTTGCCCGAGCCCGGCGACGGCGCGCGACGCCGCACCCCACCGGTTCTTCCGGGCCCCGCGAGGACACGGCGATCACCCGGTTCCCCCCACGGCCCCCGGGGACACGGCGACCGGTCTCCGCGCGAGGTGTTCCGCGAGGGCCGGTCCGCGCCCCCGCCACCGGGGGCGGTGACCGGAGGACGACGACACGGTCGTCCGGGTGCCCTCCGCGCACCCGGGCCGGGGTGCGACGACCCGTGTGAAGTGCGGCGTTCCGGTGTGCATGACCGGGTGGAGCCGGGGTAGTCGCGGTGCCAACCGAGCAACAGGCCGACTCCAAGGAGGCTTGGCGATGCACTCACACGAGGGAAGAGACGGGCCCGGGGGCACGGGCGGCCGCCTGACCGACACCGCCCGCGGGGCGGCGGGCGAGGTCGCCTCCACCGCGGGGGACCAGGTGCGCTCCCTGGCCGACGAGGCCCGGACCGAGGCCCGGCACGTCGCCGACGACGTCCAGACCCGTCTGCGCGAGGAAGTCCACGAACAGACCCGGCGCACGTCGCAGAACCTGCGCCAGTGGTCCGAGGAGCTGTCGTCCATGGCGGACAGCGGGGAGCAGGGCTCCCCGGTGAGCGGTGCCGTGCGCCAGATCGCCCACAGCGGCCGCGGAGCCGCCGACTTCCTGGACGAACGCGGCATGGAGGGCCTGGTGGAGGAGGCCAGGAGCTTCGCGCGACGCAGGCCCGTCGCCTTCCTGGCCGGTGCGGCCGTCGCCGGATTCGCGCTCGGACGCGTCCTCAAGGCCTCGTCCGACATCTCCGCGGGCCGGGAAGGGGCCGGCGACAGCCGCCCCGAGGCGCTCCCCGCCGGTGAGCGGGTCCGTCCGCCCGCACCGCGTCTGAGCGAGAGCGACCAGGACGAGGGGGTCGCGTCCCCCCGCCCGCCCGTCACGCCCCGGCCGGAGGACATCGGTCCGCCACCGCCCGATCCGGGGCCGCGTGGACGCACGTTCTGAGGGGGCTGACATGGCGACCATTCCCGGAGCACGGCGGGAGACCGGCGGGGAACGGCGGGAGCCGGGCGAGGAGGAGCAGTCCTTCTCCGAACTCCTCGGCGCGGTGACCGGAGACCTGCAGAAGCTGTTCCGTCAGGAACTCGCGCTGGCCAAGGCCGAGATGCGCGAGGAGGCGGTCAAGACCGGCAAGGCCGCTGGCCTGCTGAGCGGGGCCGCGGTGGCCGGGTACCTGGCCCTGCTGCTGCTCAGCCTCGCGGCCATGTTCGGACTGGCGGAACTGATCGGCCTGGGCTGGGCCGCGCTGGTCGTCGCGGTGGTGTGGGCGATCGTCGGCGCGGTCCTGGCCGTCATGGGCCGCAACCGCATGCGCGAGGTCTCTCCGAAACCGGAACGCACCATCGAGACCCTCAAGGAGGACGCGCAATGGGCGAAACACCCGACCAGATAAGACAGGACATCGAGCGGACCCGCTCGGAGCTGACCCACGACACCGACCGTCTGGTGGACCACGCCAACCCGCGCAACGTCGTGCACCGGCGTACCCGCAGGGTCCGGCACGGGACACGGGACCTGAAGGACCGGATCATGGGTTCCGCCCCCTCGACCGGTGAGGCGGCCGAGGGGATCCGGCACACCACCGGCCAGGCGGTCGGCATGGCGAGGTCGCTGCCGGAGCGGGCCGTGCACCAGACCCAGGGCAACCCCATCGCCGCGGGGCTGATCGCCTTCGGGGCCGGTCTCCTGGCCGCCTCCGTCCTCTCCGAGAGCCGTGCGGAACAGCGCGCGGCCCGGCGGGTGGGCGAGCACGCCGACGCGATCGAGCCGGCACGCCAGGCGGTCGCGGAGTCGGCCGCCCACGTGAAGGAGCAGGCGGTGGAGTCCGCGCGGACCGCCGGGGAGCACCTCAAGGGCAGCGCCTCGGAGGCCGCGCAGGCCACGGGCGAGCAGGCCCGTCACGAGGCGAAGACCGCCAAGGACGAGATGCGCGGTTCCTGAGTCCCACCCCGGCCCGGGGGAACGCCTCCGGGCCGGGCGCCCGTGGACGGGTGTCCGCAACGGCGCGGG
>NZ_QPFC01000421.1:0-5567 GCF_003427465.1 Nocardiopsis sp. TNDT3
CAGGGCCTGGTTCGACCGGGCCTTTCCCGCGGGCCCCACCCCCGCCCAGACCGGCGCCTGGGAGTCGGTCCAGCGCGGGAGGAACACCCTGGTGGTGGCCCCGACCGGCTCGGGCAAGACCCTGTCGGCCTTCCTGTGGTCGCTGGACCGGCTGTCCTCGGCCCCCGTCCCCGAGGACCGCGCCCGCCGTTGCCGGGTGCTGTACGTGTCCCCGCTCAAGGCCCTCGCGGCCGACGTGGAGCGCAACCTGCGCGTCCCCCTGGCCGGGATCGCGGCCGCCGCCGAGGCCGGGGGGCACGCGGTGTCCCCGGTCACCGTGGGGGTGCGCACCGGCGACACCCCCGCCGCCGAGCGGCGCAGGCTCGCCACCCGGCCGCCGGACGTGCTCATCACCACGCCCGAGTCACTGTTCCTGGTGCTCACCTCGCGGGCCAGGGAGGGGCTGGCCGGGGTGGAGACGGTCATCGTCGACGAGGTGCACGCGCTCGCGGGGAGCAAGCGCGGCGCGCACCTGGCGCTGAGCCTGGAGCGGCTGGACGCCCTGCTGGACCGCCCGGCGCAGCGGATCGGCCTGTCGGCGACCGTGCGCCCGCCCGACCTGGTGGCGCGGTTCCTGGGCGGCGCGGACGTCGTGGCCCCGCCCGGCTCCCCCGGCATGGACCTGCGCGTGGTGGTGCCCGTCCCCGACATGGAGGAGCCCGGCGTCCCGGAGCCGACCCGGCCCTCCGGCGGCACGGAGGGCGGCGGGGACGCCCGGGACGCGGGCGGCGGGTCCCTGTGGCCGCACGTGGAGCGGCGGGTCCTGGACCTGGTGGAGGCCCACCGCTCCACCATCGTGTTCACCAACGGACGCCGCACCGCGGAGAAGCTGTGCGCCCGCGTCAACGACCTGCACGCCGAGCGGCACGGCGGGCGTCTGCCTCCGGAGGAGGTACCCGCCCAGGTCATCGCCCAGTCCGGGCACAGCCGCGGCGGCCCGCCGGTGGTCGCCCGCGCCCACCACGGCTCGATGTCCAAGGCCGAGCGGGCCCTGATCGAGGACGAGCTGAAGCAGGGGAGGCTGCGCTGCGTGGTGGCCACCTCCAGCCTGGAGCTGGGCGTGGACATGGGCGCGGTCGACCTGGTGGTGCAGGTGGCCTCGCCGCCGTCGGTGGCCAGCGGCCTGCAACGGGTCGGCCGGGCGGGGCACCAGGTGGGCGAGACCTCGCGCGGGGTGTTCCTCCCCCGGTTCCGGGGCGACCTGCTGGCGACGGCCGTGGTGGTCGGGCAGATGCGCGCGGGCGCCATCGAGCGCCTGGAGATGCCGCGCAACCCCCTGGACGTGCTGTCACAGCAGGTCGTGGCGATGGCCGCCATGGACGACTGGCCGGTGTCCGAACTGGCCGCCCTGGTCCGGCGGGCCGCGCCCTTCGCCGACCTGGCCGACACGGTGCTGGAGTCGGTCCTGGACATGCTCTCCGGCCGCTACCCCTCGGACGAGTTCGCCGAGCTGCGCCCCCGCCTGGTGTGGGACCGGGAGGCGGACGTGCTCCGGGCGCGCCCGGGCGCGCAGCGGCTGGCGGTGGTCAGCGGCGGCACCATCCCCGACCGGGGTGTGTACGGGGTGCACCTGACCGGGCGGGACGGGGACCCCGCGCCGGGACGGGCCCCCACCCGGGTCGGCGAGCTGGACGAGGAGATGGTCTACGAGTCGCGGGTGGGCGACGTGTTCGTGCTGGGGTCCACCTCGTGGCGGATCGAGGCGATCACCGCCGACCGGGTGCTGGTCTCCCCCGCGCCGGGGCGGCCGGGCCGGATGCCGTTCTGGAAGGCCGACGCGCAGGGCAGGCCCGCGGAGCTGGGCCGGGCGGTGGGCGCGCTGACCCGGGAGCTGGCCGCGGCGGAACCGGCGCGGGCGCTGGCCCTGGCCGAGGGGGCCGGACTGGACGCGTGGGCCGCGCGCAACCTGGTGGAGTACGTCTCCGAGCAGCGGGAGGCCACCGGGCACGTGCCCGACGACCGGACCGTGGTCGTCGAGCGCTTCCGCGACCAGGTCGGGGACTGGCGCGCGGTCGTGCACTCCCCGCTGGGCGCGCGGGTGCACGCGCCGTGGGCGATGGCCCTGGCGCGGCGGCTGCGGGACCGGTTCGGCGCGGACGCGCAGGTCGTGCACGGCGACGACGGGATCGTGCTGCGGCTGCCGGACGCCGGGGGCTGGGACCGGCCGGGCGAGCTGGCCGACCTGGTGGCGCTGGACCCCGAGGAGGTGGAGGAGGCGGTCACCGGGGAGCTGCCCGGGTCGGCGCTGTTCGCCGCGCGGTTCCGCGAGTGCGCGGCGCGGGCCCTGCTGCTGCCCCGCCAGCGGCCGGACCGGCGGATGCCGCTGTGGCAGCAGCGGCTGCGGGCCTCCAACCTGTTGTCGGTGGCGGGCCGCTACGGGTCGTTCCCGATCGTGCTGGAGGCGGTGCGCGAGTGCCTGCGGGACGTGTTCGACGTGCCGGCCCTGGTGGAGGCGCTGGAGGGCATCCGGTCCCGTCGGACACGGGTGGTGGAGGCGCGCACCGAGGCGGCGTCGCCGTTCGCGCGCTCGCTGATGATGGAGTACACGGCGGCGTTCCTGTACGAGGGGGACGCCCCCGCGGCCGAGCTGCGCGCGCAGGCGCTGACCCTGGACGCCTCGCTGCTGGCCGACCTGTTGGGCGAGGCGGACCTGCGGGAGCTGCTCGACCCGCGCGTGGTGGAGGAGGTCGGCGCGCTGCTGCAGCGGACCGCCCCCGGCTCGGGCGCCCGGGACGCCGAGGGCGCGGCCGACCTGCTGCGCGAGGTGGGGCCGCTGACCACGGAGGAGGCCGGGGCCCGGGGAGCCCGGCGGGAGTGGCTGGAGGAGCTGGAGTCCGCGGGCCGGGTGGTGCGGATGGCCGTGGCGGGCGCCGAGCGCTGGTGCGCGGTGGAGGACGCGGTGCGGCTGCGCGACGCGCTGGGCGCGCGGCCGCCCGCCGGTGTCGCCGGGGCCCTCCTGGAGCCGGTGGAGGCGCCGACCCGCGACCTGGTCTCGCGCTACGCGCGCACGCACGGGCCGTTCTCCGCCGGGGAGGCGGCGGCGCGGCTGGGGCTCGGCGCGGACGTGGTGGAGGGCGTGCTGCGGGAGCTGTCCCGGCTGGGGCGCGTCCACCAGGGCGGGTTCCGGCCCGGGGGGACGGGCACCGAGTGGTGCGACGCCGACGTGCTGCGGCGGCTGCGGCGCGGGTCGGTGGCGAGGCTGCGCAGCGAGGTGGAGCCGGTCGCGCAGACCGCCCTGGCCGCGTTCGCGCCGCTGTGGCAGCGCGCCGTCGCGGGTGAGCGGTGGCGCGGACCGGACGCGGTGTTCGAGGCCGTGGAGTCGCTGCGCGGCGCGACGGTGGCGGCGTCGGCGCTGGAGACCCTCGTGCTGCCCTCCCGTGTGGAGGACTACGCGCCCCGGCGGTTGGACGAGCTGACACAGGCGGGCGAGGTCGTGTGGGCCGGTGCGGGCGCGCTGCCCGGGCAGGACGGGTGGGTGTGCCTGGCCCCGGCCGACGAGGCGGCCCTGCTGCTGCCCGAACCGGTGCCGCCGAGGGAGGGTTCCACGGCCCACGCGGTGCTGGAGGCGCTGCGCGGGGGCGGGGCGCTGTTCTTCCGCGACGTCGCCGACCGTGTGGCGGGCGCGTCGGGGGGCTCGGCCGTGACGGACGCGGAGCTGGTCGCGGCGCTGTGGGAGCTGGTGTGGTCGGGCTGTGTCACCAACGACACCCTGGCCCCGCTGCGCGCGGTGCTGGGCTCGGGGGCCGCCCCGCGCCGCGCGCCCTCGCGTGCGGGGCGGCTGGCGCGTCCGGTGCTGCCCACCCGGTCGGGACCGCCCGCAGCCGCGGGTCGGTGGTGGGCCCTGCCCGAACGGGAGGGCGACCCCACCAGGCGGGTCCTGGCGCGGTTGGAGGCTCGGCTGGAGCGCCGGGGCGTGCTGGTGCGCGGCTACCAGGGCGGGCGGATCTCCCCGGACGAGTACCGGGTGCTGAGGACGATGGAGGAGTCGGGCCGGGTGCGCCGCGGCTACTTCGTGGACGGGCTGGGCGGCGCCCAGTTCGCGCTGCCGGGCGCCGTGGACCGGCTGCGCGCGGTTTCCGGCGGCGCGGCGGAACCGGTGGTGCTGGCGGCGACCGACCCGGCGAACCCGTTCGGCACGGACCTGCCCTGGCCCGGGGACGCCCAGGCCAGGCCGGGCCGGTCGGCGGGCTCCCTGGTGGTCGTCGACGGGGGTCGGCTGACCCTGTACGTGGGGCGGGGCGGCCGCTCGGTGCTGACCTTCGGTTCGCCGCCCGCCCTGCTGGAGCGGGCGGCCCGCGCCCTGGCCGGGGCGGTGCGGGACGGACGCGCGGGGGCGCTGACGGTGGAGCGCGCCGACGGGGCCGAGGTGTTCGCGACGCCGGTGGACGCAGCCCTGGCGGCGGCGGGGTTCCACGTGACCCCGAAGGGGCTGCGCCTGCGCCCCTGAGGCTCCGGGCCCCGCTCCGGCGAGGGCGGGGAGGACGGCCCGTCCGGGGCCCGGCCTCCCGCCCGCCGCTCCCGGCGCCGGCGCGTCGGCGCCGGGGCGGGCCGGATCAGCTCCCCTGATCCGCGAGGTCGACGGCGTCGAGGCGTTCGGGGTCGGACAGGATCTCGATCGCGGTGATCCTCCCGTCCGTGACGGTGAACCCCATGACCGAGAAGAGCGCGCCGTCGACGGTGTTGACCAGACCGGCCCTTCCGTTGACCAGTGCGGGACGGCTGGTCGAGAGGGTGGCCATGCGGTGGAAGGTGGCGGCCTGACCGGCCACCGCCTCCCGGCCCCGCAGGACCCTCATACCGCCGGGCAGCGCGTTCCCGCCGTCGATGCGCAGCACGACGTCGGGATCGAGAACGGCCACCAGGGCGTCGAAGTCGCCGCCGCGTGCGGCTCGGAGGAAGGCGTCCACGACGCGGCGCTGGGCGACCGGATCGGGGTCGGGTTCGGGGGCGGCCCCCCGGACGCGGACGCGGGCGCGGCTGGCGAGTTTGCGGGCCGCGGCCGGGGTGCGGTCGACGATCGGGGCGATCTCCTCGAACGGCAGGCCGAACATGTCGTGCAGGACGAAGGCCAGCCGTTCGGCCGGGTTGAGCGATTCCAGGACCACCAGCAGGGCCAACCCGACCGAGTCGGCCATCAGCGCCACGTGCTCGGGGTCGGTGGCCGGTTCGCTCACGATCGGGTCCGGCAGACGGGCCTCCAAGGGGGTCTCGCCGCGTTGCGTGCGCGAGCGCAGCATGTCCAGGCAGACCCGGCCGACGACCGTGGTCAGCCAGCCGCCGAGGTTGCCGATCCCGTCGGTGTCGGAGCGGGCGAGCCGCAGCCAGGCCTCCTGGACGGCGTCGTCGGCCTCGGCCAGGGAGCCGAGCATGCGGTAGGCCACCGCCCGGAGGTGGACGCGGTGCTCCTCGAACCGCTCGGCCAGGAAGTCGCTCTCGTCCATGATCGCCTCTCTACGTCGCCTTCTCGGGTGCCGTCACACTGACGATTCCGCCGCCGAGAATGTGACCGCGTCCGCCCGGTCACATTC
>NZ_QPFC01000039.1:0-2110 GCF_003427465.1 Nocardiopsis sp. TNDT3
GGGTCGGGGGTGCTCATCTGTCCGCGGCTTCCCCGTGGGTGTCGTCCTGCTCCGCGATGAGGTCGGCCCCGGCCGACTGGATGACGGTGGCGCGCACCAGGTCGCCGACGGCGAGGCCCTCGCCGTAGAGGATCGTGCTGCCGTCCACCTCGGGTGCCTGGTGCTCGGCGCGGCCCTCGTAGGCGCCGTCCTCCAGCACCGTCTCCACCAGGACGGTGACCTCCGAACCGATCCGCTCCTCGGCGCGCTGGGTCATCAGCTCCTCGGAGAGGCGGTTGAGCCGGTCCACGCGCTCGGCGACGACCTCGTCGGGCAACTTGCCCTCGTGGCCGAAGGCCTCGGTGCCCTCCTCGTCGGAGTAGCCGAACACGCCGATGGCGTCCAGCCGGGCCTCGGAGAGGAAGGAGACCAGGTCCTCGAACTCGGCCTCGGTCTCACCGGGGAAGCCCACGATGAAGTTGGAGCGCGAGCCCGCCTCGGGCGCGCGCTTGCGGACCGTGTCCAGCAGCTCCAGGAAGCGCTCGCGGTCTCCGAAGCGGCGCATGCGGCGCAGCAGGGTGCCGCTGGCGTGCTGGAAGGACAGGTCGAAGTAGGGCACCACGCCGGGGGTCCCGGTGAGCACGTCCACCAGGCCGGGGCGGACCTCGGCGGGCTGGAGGTAGCTGACCCGGACCCGCTCCAGGCCCTCGACTGCGGCCAGGCGGGGCAGGAGCTTCTCCAGGGCGCGCACGTCGCCCAGGTCCTTGCCGTAGGAGGTGGAGTTCTCGCTGACCAGGAACACCTCGCGCACGCCCTCGGAGGCCAGCCACTCGGCCTCGCGCACGATGTCGTCGGGGCGGCGGGAGAGGTAGGCCCCCCGGAAGGTCGGGATGGCGCAGAAGGTGCAGCGCCGGTCGCAGCCGGAGGCGATCTTGAGGTTGGCCACCGGTCCGCCGACGAGGCGGCGGCGCGGGACGGAGGCGCGGTAGGGCAGCTCGGTGCCCTCGGCCCCGGCGGATTCGGCGAAGCTGGCGTGGCCGGGGACGTGGGCCTGGGAGGCGTCGCGCTCGGCCGGGCTGATCGGCAGCAGCGTGCGCCGGTCGCGGGGGTCGTGCGGGACCAGGGTCCGCCCGGCCACGACGTCGTCGAGCCGGTCGGTGATGGCGGCGTAGTCGTCGAATCCGATGACCTGCGCCTCGGGCAGGGCCTGGGCCAGCTCGGAGCCGTAGCGCTCGGCCATGCACCCGGCGGCGACGACTCTGCCGCCGTTCTCCGCCGCTTCCAGGAGGGTCTCGATGGAGTCCTGCTTGGCCGCGTCGATGAACCCGCAGGTGTTGACGATGGTGACGTCGGCCTCGGTGTCGCCCTCGACGAGGTCCCAGCCGCCAGCGGACAGGCGCCCGGCCAGCTCTTCGGAGTCGACCTCGTTACGCGCACACCCCAGGGTGACGAGTGAGACAGTACGGCGCGATGACATGGCTTCCAAGCGTGTGGGAGAGCTTCGGGTGGCGCGGGGGGCCGTCCCGGACCGGTCGGCCGTGCTCAGTGCACGGCGCAGCCCGGCGCCGCCCGCAGCCCCCCACATTACCTTGGTCGGCTCACCCGCCCGTACCCCGGCCCGGATCGCTCCGGGCCGGGGCGCGGTCCGGTCACTGCTGCACGCCGTCCGGACCGATGACGATCTCCTTGACCTCGCCCGGAAGGCCGAGGGGTCCGGAGCTCTCGCCGTTGACGGTCACGCTGACCGCCCCGGCGTCGCCGACCCACAGGTTGAGCATGTCCTCGGTCACGTACTCCTTGACGTCGCCCTCCAGCAGGTAGCCGACGTAGAGGTCCTCGCCGTCGGCCCCGGTGACCTCGACCCAGCTGCGTCCGGAGGCGCCGAGTTCGACGGCGAACTCGACGGGCCCCTGCTCCGCCGCGGCCTCCTCCGCCCCCACGGCGGAGTCGACGGTCCTCTCGGTGGCGGAGGAGTCGAAGGCCGAGCGCAGCGGGTTGCCCGCGTCCCAGTCCTGCCAGGTGCGGACCCCGACGAAGAGCGCCAGGAGGAAGATGGCCCCGACCACGGCCCAGGGCCAGTGGCGCCGGACGGCGTCGACGGGCCGGGGGCGGGCGGCGATGACCACGGGGC
>NZ_QPFC01000422.1:0-6448 GCF_003427465.1 Nocardiopsis sp. TNDT3
GACCCCTTACGCGCACGGTCATCAGGGCTACTACCCCCCGCCGCAGAACTGGCTTCCGCCGGCCCTCACCGACCCCGGACACTGGAACCCGGACAACCCCGAGGTCGGCCGCGCCGAGATGGGGGTGCGCTTCGTGGCCAGGATGGTCGACACGTTCGTCGTCGGCTGCGTCTGGTACGCGATGATGGTGCTGGGAGTCATCGTCAGCGTGATCATCGGCGGCGGCGAGATGGACGGCGGCGGCCCCGGCGAGATCGCCTTCATGGTGACCGCCGTCTTCAACTTCTTCCTGCTGTCCATCGTGGTGGAGGCGCTCCAGGTCCGCCTGTGGGGACGGTCGGTCGGCAAGATCCTGCTGGGTCTGTGGGTGGTGCGCTCCGACGGCGGCGGAAGGGTCAAGCTCGGTCGCGCGTTCGTGCGTGCGCTGCTCTACTCGCCGGGCATGAACCCGGTCAACTGGATCCTGCCCTGGTCGATCACCAACGTCCTGTGGCCCCTGCGTGACAAGAGGACCCGCAAGTGCCTCCACGACAAGGCGGCGGGCACTGTGGTCGTCCAGGTCCGCCGGTAGGTTCCGTCCGGGCCGCACGCTCACGCGAGGGCTGGGGCCGGAGCGGGACCGGGTCGCGGCTTGCCTCGCCGAACGAACACGCTGCGTGGTGCTGCGACTCGGGGGAGGAGCAGCGGGACGAACGGCCAGGAAACACCCTTGGACCCGGACTCGCCCGCTGGTACCTTCGCTCGATGACGCGGTTCGTGGGATCCCTCATCGGCGCGGGCTTCGGCCTCGCCTTCGTCCTGGCCAACTCCGGGCCGCCGCTCGACCCCACCCTCGCCTCCGTGCTGCGGGTGTTCGCGGTCGCGGCGCTCGTCGGGGTGGTCGTGCTGGCGGTGGTCACGGGCCGCGGGTCCGGTCCCGCCGCGGATCCCGAGCCCGGCCCCGAGGGGCCGCGGATGCGGTTCGACGCCTTCTACGGCGTGGTCGTGCTGCTGGAGGCGGTCCTGCTCTTCGGCGGCATCCAGGTGCTGCGCGCCCTGGACGCGCCCGTGCAGGCCAACGTCGCCTGGATCGCCCTCGCCGTCGGTCTGCACTTCCTCCCGCTGGCCCGGCACTGGCGTACCCGCTCGCTCCTGGCCGTCGCCGCCTACATGTCGGTGCTCGGCGCCGCGGGACTGGCGATGGCCCTCACCGGGCGCCCCGACTGGGTGCCCCTCGTCAGCGGCGTGGTCACCGGGCTGGGCATGCTGACCGGCCTCCTGGTCGGCCTGCTGGTCCCCCTCGTGACCGTGCGCGGGTCCGGCCCGGCCGCCGCCGGCACCGCGTCGGCCCCCTCGCCGTAGACGCGGGGCCGACGCTCCCGCGCCCGCTGCTAGGCCTCGGACCCGTCCAGCCCGAAGAACGGCAGACACGGCTCCAGGCCCGTCACGGTGACCGGGACCGTGCGGTGCTCCGCCCAGTCCCGCCTGGTCAGCCGGTAGTGGTTCTTCACCACCCGCTCACCCCTGACCTCGATCAGGTCGAACCCGTTCCCGCGGTACCCCAGGCGCTCGCAGACCCGCTCCGAGGCGGTGTTGCCCTCGAACACCGACGACACCGCCGCCACGGCGCCCAGCCCCTCGAAGGCCAGGTGCAGCACGGCGGCGCGCATCTCGGTGCCGATCCCCCTGCCCTGGTGGGCCCTTCCGAGCCACGATCCGGTGCCGACCTGGCGCGTGACCGCGAAGTCGCGCGCCCGCATGTCCTGGATGCCCACCACGGCGCCCTCGTGGACCACGACGAGGTTGAGCCCCCAGTCCTGCGGCTTCCACGAGGCGAGGGTCCCCAGGTTGTGCTGTATCACCCCGAGGGCGAGCTCGTCCGACGGCTGGTCGGTCCACGGTACGACGAAGGGCATGGTGTCCGGGTCGTGGACGCCCTCCACCGCGACCTCGGCCAGCTGGCCGAGGTCGTCGAAGGACGGGAGCCGCAGTTCGAGGCGGGGTGTGGTCAGCCGCAGGCCCAGAGGCGGGAAGTGGTCGGTGATCATGCGCCGATTCTCCGCAGCCCGCCCCGCGGTGTCACCCGGTTTTCCCACCGCCGCACCGTGCCCGGCCCGCCACCGTGCGCCCTGCTCATGGCGCCGCCCGGGAGGCACCGGCCGCCCGGGGGCCGAAGCGCCGACCCGGGCGACGCGGCGTCTCAGGAGCCGCCGCGCAGCTCCACCAGCAGCGCTGCCAGGGCCTCGGACGCCTCCTCCGGGGCCGCCTCGCGCACGCTCCAACCGCGCAGCCGCGCCAGGCGGGCCGCGTGGCGCAGGCCCGGATCGGTGAGCAGGTAGCCGCACGGCGCGTCCGGCCAGTCGGAGACCGTCGGCAGCGGCTCGGTCCGGTAACCGGCGGGCTCCCCGGGCGGGATCGCCGTGTCCGGGACCGCGCCCTCGGGGCTCTGCGTCCTCGCGACGTCCGCGCGGGTGGGGCCGCCCGGCTGGGGCAGGAACGCGTCCACCAGCACGTAGCCGAACACCGGCCGGTGCGCCGCCCGCTGGGCCGCGCCCACGGCGCCCAGCAGCGGTCCGGCGCCGCCCTCGGCGACGAGCGCGGTCGGCGCATCGGGCGCGACCAGGCGGTTGACCTCCAGGCTGGCGCGGGCGACGTAGCGGGCCGCGTGCGGCGGGTGCTCGTCGCCGCCCACCTCGGGGCGGACGGCGGTGATGCCGTACCCGGCCAGCCGGTCGGCCAGGCCGGGCAGCCTCGTGGGTTCGCCGAGGGTCGGGGGGAGCAGGACGGCGATCACGCGGAGGTGCCTCCCCGGGTCTCGTCGCGCACCCACTCCAGGTAGGCGGGGTTGCCACCGGTGACGGGCACTGCGACGACCTCGGGAACGTCGTAGGGATGGACCTCGCCGATGTGCGCGGTGAGCTCGTCCAGCCGGTCGGCGGCGGTCTTGACCACCACCATCCACTCCTCGTCGGCCTGGACCCGGCCCTCCCAGCGGTAGAAGCTGGTGACGGGCCCGCTCACCTGCGCACAGGCCGCCAGCCTGTGCTCGACCACCGACCGCGCCAGCCGTTCGGCGCCGTCCCTGCTGTCGACGGTGGTCTCCACCCGGACCGTGTCCCCGGACTGCGGCATGGCCGTCCCTCCCACCGGGGGTGATGCGGTGCGCCCGCGTCCCGTCCGGTGTTCTAGGCTCACTGATCATGAGCGAACGTGATGAACTCCTGCGTCAGATCAACGATAAGGCGGTCGTGCGCGGCAAGGTGACCCTGTCCTCGGGTATGGAGGCCGACTACTACGTCGATCTGCGCCGGGTGACCCTGGACGGGAAGGCCGCGCCGCTGGTCGGCTCGGTCATGTTGGACAACGTCGCGGACCTGGAGTTCGACGCGGTCGGCGGCCTGACGCTGGGCGCGGACCCGGTGGCCACCGCCATGCTGCACGCCGCGCACGCGCGCGGGCGCACGCTGGACGCCTTCGTGGTGCGCAAGGCGGGCAAGGCGCACGGCCTCCAGAAGCGGATCGAGGGGGCCGACGTGCGCGGGCGGCGCGTGCTCGCCCTGGAGGACACCTCCACCACCGGCGGCTCCGTGCTGACGGCCGTGGAGGCGCTGCGCGAGGCGGGCGCCGAGGTGGTGGCGGTCGCGCTGATCCTGGACCGGGGCGCGCGCGAGCGGGTCACCGAGGAGGGTCTGGAGTACCGGGCGGTGTACGGGGTCTCCGACCTGGACGTCTAGCACGCGCGGCCGCGGGGCGCCGCGGGGCGTTCCGGCGGCCCGTGCCCGGGGGCGGGTGCGCCGCCGGGGTTCGTGCCCGGGCGGCCTCAGCCGTCCTGCGGGTCGATCGTGAAGCTGAAGCCGGGTTCGCGGTCGGAGATGTCGCGCTCGTCGCCGTCGACGAAGACCTCGACGGCGGCGGGGGCGCCGATGGTGACCTCCAGGCCCTCGGCGGCGGTCGCGTAGTTGACCGACTGGCCCTGGCTCATGTTCTGGTCCATCAGCACGTCGCCGCCGGGGATGCGGACGAAGACGTCGCTGGACTCGCCGACGACGCGGACGTACAGGACGCCCATGTTGCTCGGCTCCGTGCTCTCGCCCGCCGTCTCCGAGGCGGTGGCGCTCACGCTGGTGCCGGGGAGGGAGCGGTACAGGAAGAAACCGCCCAGGGCCAGGAGCGTCACCAGGAGCACGACGGCTCCGACGATGGCCATCACCTGGCCAACGCCGCGAGGATCATTCCTATGCCTTCCCACGGCGTTGAATGTAGCGCGTATCACGGCAAAAAGCGACAGCAGCCGCATGGAAGACCCCCGTCCCCCACAATTCCGTCACAAGGGGGATGAAGGGGTCACTCTCCGTCGTCCCGGGTGCGCGGAGCCCGGGCGCCGACCCCCGCCAGCTGCGGCTACACCGACAACCTCGGGCAATTTGGTCTAGACCTTTTCAAGGGCTCCGGGTATTCGGGATACTTGGGTGACACCTGGTGGACACACACGGACGCACGGCCCGAGGGCCGCCGCCCCCCGACGTCCGTCTCCACCGGGGCAACGCACGTGGGGTGCCGTCGGCGTGATACCGGCGGCCGCTCGCTCCAGGCCGAATCCAGGGAGAGTCAAGCATGCCCATCGCCAGCCCCGAGGTCTACACCGAGATGCTGAGCCGCGCGAAGTCCGAGGGCTTCGCCTACCCGGCCATCAACGTGACCTCCAGCCAGACGCTGCACGCCGCCCTGCGCGGCTTCGCCGAGGCCGAAAGCGACGGCATCGTCCAGATTTCCACCGGTGGCGCGGAGTTCCTGTCCGGCGCCACGGTCAAGGACATGGTCACCGGCTCGGTCGCCTTCGCCGAGTTCGCCCGCGTCGTGGCCGAGAAGTACTCGGTGAACATCGCCCTCCACACCGACCACTGCCCCAAGAACAAGCTCGACGGCTTCGTCCGCCCGCTGCTGGAGATCTCCAAGGAGCGCGTGGCCAAGGGCCAGGAGCCGCTGTTCCAGTCCCACATGTGGGACGGCTCGGCGGTCGAGCTGGAGGAGAACCTCCAGATCGCCGAGGAGCTGCTGGCCGCCTCCAAGGCCGCGCGGACGATCCTGGAGATCGAGGTGGGCGTCGTCGGCGGCGAGGAGGACGGCATCGTCGGCGAGATCAACGAGAAGCTCTACACCACGCCGAACGACGCCCTGCGCACCGCCGAGGTGCTGGGCCTGGGCGAGAAGGGCTACTACCTGACGGCCCTGACCTTCGGCAACGTGCACGGCTCCTACAAGCCGGGCTTCGTCAAGCTGCGCCCGGAGGTGCTCAAGAAGGCCCAGGAGGCCGTCGCCGAGAAGTACGGCCGGGCCAAGGCGTTCGACTTCGTCTTCCACGGCGGCTCCGGCTCCACCATGGAGGAGATCCACGAGGCCATCGAGTACGGCGTGGTGAAGATGAACGTCGACACCGACACGCAGTACGCCTACACCCGCCCCGTGGTCGACCACATCATGAAGAACTACGACGGTGTGCTGAAGATCGACGGCGAGATCGGCAACAAGAAGGCCTACGACCCCCGCGCCTACGGCAAGGCGGCCGAGGCCGGCATGGCCGCCCGCGTGGTGGAGGCCGCCCAGCACCTGAAGTCCGCGGGCAACAGGATGAAGTAGTCGCGGCCCGCCACCGGTTCGGTGGTCCGCGCACGGTGCCCGGCGGCCTCGGCCGCCGGGCACCGTGTTTTCCGGGGGCCGTGCGCGCGGCCGGACACCGCGCTCTCCCGGAGAGCACGTTCTCCCGGCCCCCTCGCCTCGCACAACAAACCATCCCCAAATACCCGCAACACCGTTTTCCAGTTATCCACAGCCCCGTTTCGCGAAGGGGCGCCCGGGAATCATCCTGAACGCGCGCAACCCCCTCCCAGCGGAATGCGGAAAAGCGAAGGGCGGGAACAGCGCCGCCCGAATCATCGCGGACGGAGTGTTCGCCGCGGGAACCGTACTCGTCGGGGTTTCCACGGCCGCAGCGGCGTAGGCCGGGAGCGGGTCGCGGCGGCCCCGTCCTCGTCAGCGTGCGTGCTCGGCGCCAGCGCCCACCGCATCCGGGAACTCCGTCCACGGCCCCGGTCCGCGCACCGGATGCGGCGGCACGGTGACCCCCGCCGTCCAGATCCGCGCACGGCCCCGTCTGGCCCGACAAGGCGGTGGCCGAGGCCGGGCGCAACGGTTTCGGAAACGGCTGTCCGCGCGCCGGCGGAACCCGCGACGGCAACGGCGCCTATTTCACCGGGACCCGCGGTTCCAGCGGCGACGAACTGTCCTCCGGGCGGGTCAGCCGATACTGACCGAACACGCGGACCCCGCGCTTCTCGGCCCCGCCGGTGTCGGCGGGCGCGGTCGCACCGGCCGTCGCCGTGGCGGCCCCAGGGGCGCACGCCGCGCGTCCACCGGCGTGCGGAGGCGGCGCAGGAGTGACGGGGAGCGCTGGGAGGGGCCGTGCCGGGGT
>NZ_QPFC01000423.1:0-3213 GCF_003427465.1 Nocardiopsis sp. TNDT3
CCTCCTCCACCGACAACCCGCCATGGCGCACCAACCACACCACCAACCCCGGATCCACACTCCCCGAACGCGTGGCCATCACCACCCCCTCCAACGGGGTGAACCCCATCGTGGTGTCCACACACCGGCCGCCCGCCACCGCCGCCAACGACGCACCCGACCCCAGATGCGCGCTCACCACACGCTCACCACCGGTCAACTCCGCCGCCCGCCGCGACACATAGGCGTGCGAGAGCCCGTGGAACCCGTACCGGCGCACCCCCCACTCCCGTCGCCACCGCTCGGGCACCGCGTACGTCGACGCCACCTCCGGCAGACCGGAGTGGAAGGCGGTGTCGAAACACGCCACCGCCGCACACCCCGGCAACACCCGCCCCACCGCCTCGATCGCCTCCAACGCCTTGGGCTGGTGCAGCGGCGCCAACGAACCCCACGCCCGCAACCGCTCCACCACCGAGGCGTCCAACCGCACCGGATCGACGAACTCACCGCCCCCGTGCACCACACGGTGACCCACCGCGTCCACCTCGGGCACACCCTCCAGCGCCCGGCTCAGTTCCCGCGGGTCCCAGTGCCCCCCACGCGCCGCGAGCGACTCCGAGGCCAGCACCGCGCCGTCACCGTCCACCACCCCCAGCTTCAGGCTGGAGGACCCCGCGTTGACCACCAGAACACGCATCAGTACCGCCACACCCACTCACGGATCTCCGCCGGATCCTCACCGAACTCCCGGGTGTGGGCGCGGTGCCGCAACCGCTCGTCCACCATCCGCTGACGCACCTGGGCCGACCGCTGGCCCAGTCCCGGAACCCGGTCGATCACGTCCATGACCAGATGGAACCGGTCCAGGTCGTTGAGCATCACCATGTCGAACGGTGTGGTCGTCGTGCCCCGCTCCCGGTATCCGCGCACGTGCAGGTTCGCGTGGCCCGCCCTGCGGTAGGTCAACCGGTGCACCAGCCACGGATACCCGTGGAAGGCGAAAACCACCGGCTTGTCCGTGGTGAACAGGGCGTCGTACTCGGCGTCGGGCAACCCGTGCGGGTGATCGCTGTCGGGCAGCAACCGCATCAGGTCCACCACGTTGACCACCCGTACCCGCACCCCCGGCAACCAGCGGCGCACCAGGTCCGCGGCCGCCAAGACCTCCAACGTGGGCACGTCACCCGCACAGGCCAGAACCACGTCCGGATCCGCCCCACCGTCGGTACTGGCCCACTCCCAGATCCCGATCCCGCGCGCGCAGTGCGCCACCGCCTCCTCCATCGACAGGTACCCCAGCCCCGGCTGCTTGCCCGCCACCACCACGTTCACGTAGTCGCTGGAGCGCAGGCAGTGGTCGGCCACCGACAACAGCGTGTTGGCGTCCGGCGGCAGGTACACGCGCACCACCTCCGCGGGCTTGTTGAGCACCACGTCCAGGAACCCCGGATCCTGGTGGGTGAACCCGTTGTGGTCCTGACGCCACACGTGCGAGGTCAACAGGTAGTTCAACGACGAGATCGGCCGCCGCCACGGCAGATCCCGGGACACCTTCAACCACTTCGCGTGCTGGTTGAACATCGAGTCCACGATGTGCACGAACGCCTCGTAACAGCCGAACAGCCCGTGCCGCCCGGTCAACAGGTACCCTTCCAACCACCCCTGGCACAGGTGCTCGCTGAGCACCTCCATCACCCGGCCGCCGGGCCCCAGGTGCTCATCGGTCGCCAGCCGCTCGGCCTGCCACTCCTTGTCCGAGGCCTCGAACACCGCGTCCAACCGGTTGGAGGCCGTCTCGTCAGGCCCCATCAACCGGAACGTGCGCGGATTGGACCGGATCACGTCCCGCAGGAAACGGCCCAGCACCCGAGTCGCCTCACCGGTCTGCGTCCCGTTCCGGCCCACGTCCACCGCGTACCCGCGAAAGTCCGGCAGCACCAGCTCCCGACGCAGCACCCCGCCGTTGGCGTGCGGACTCGCACTCATCCGCCGTTCGCCCTCCGGGGCCTGCGCGCGCACCTCGGCCACCGGGGCACCCGACTCCTCGAACAACTCCTCGGGCCGGTAGGAGCGCATCCACTCCTCCAACTGCCTCAGGTGCCCCTCGTCCGAACGCACCTGGCCCAACGGCACCTGGTGGGAACGCCACGTCCCCTCCACCGGCACACCGTCCACCTCCGCCGGCCCCGTCCACCCCTTGGGCGAACGCAGGATCACCACCGGCCACACCGCGCGCCCGCGCACACCCGACACCCGCGCCCGGTGCTGGATCCGCGCGATCTCCTCCAGAGCCTCGTCCACCGCCTCGGCCATCCGCCTGTGCATGTACTCCGGATCCTCACCGCTGACCAGCAGCGGCCGGTACCCCAGCCCCTCGAAGTAGGACAGCAGTTCCCGCTCGGGGATCCGCGCCAGCACCGTGGGATTGGCGATCTTGTACCCGTTCAGGTGCAGGATCGGCAGCACCGCGCCGTCGTGCACCGGGTCCAGGAACGCGTTGCCGCGCCAACTGCCCGCCAGGGGGCCCGTCTCGGCCTCCCCGTCGCCCACCACGCACGCCACCACCAGGTCGGGGTTGTCGAAGGCCGCGCCCTGGGCGTGCGCCAGCGAGTACCCCAGCTCCCCGCCCTCGTGGATCGACCCCGGCGTCTCGGGCGCCACGTGGCTGGGCACCCCGCCGGGGAAGGAGAACTGCCGGAACAGCCGCCGCATCCCCTCCACGTCCTGGCTCACGTGCCGGTACACCTCGCTGTAGGTGCCCTCCAGCCAGGCGTTGGCCACCGCGGCCGGACCGCCGTGCCCCGGCCCCATCACGTACATCATCTCCAGGTCCCGATCACGGATCGCCCGGTTCAGGTGCGCGTAGCAGAAGTTCAGCCCCGGGGTGGTGCCCCAGTGCCCCAGCAGGCGCGGCTTGATGTGCTCGGGCCGCAGTTCCTCACGCAGCAACGGGTTGTCCAGCAGGTAGATCTGCCCGACCGACAGGTAGTTCGCGGCCCGCCAGTAGGCGTCCACGCCTCGTAGTTCGTCCTCTTGCAGGGCCATGCCTCGTCCTCCCGGGAGGGTGCCTTCGTGCGCGGAGGGGGAGCGGCGGGCCGGTGGACCGGGGGAGTCCGCACCCGATCCGACTACGGTAACCCTGTGTGATCGTCAGATCACGGGCGACGTGCCGCGGGGTCGTCCGGCCCGGGCGGGGAACCGTTGTTCGCCGCGCCGCCCTCCTGCCCGGGG
>NZ_QPFC01000424.1:0-1627 GCF_003427465.1 Nocardiopsis sp. TNDT3
TGACGGGGTCGGGGTACGGCGGCTCCGGCGCGATCCGGGCCACGTGGCGGCTGCGGCTGCTGGCGGGGCAGCCGGGGGCTCTGGGGCGCCTGGGCGCCACGGCGGTCCCGGACAGCACCTCGCGCCGCTGGAGCCGCGGCCCGTACGTGCGCTCGGCGACCGTGACGCCCCTGGGGTCCGGTGACCTCCAGGTCACCGTCGCCGACGTCCACGCGTGGGAGGCCGTCCGGCGACGGATGCCCTGACCGGGGAACGCCCTCAGGCCTGCCCGGTGCGGATCATGCGCTGGGCCAGGCTGAGCCGGTCCAGCAGCCAGTCGGGCAGGTGGTCGGCGCCGCGGGGGAAGTGCTGGATGTCCTGGTGGAAGTTGCGGGGGTCGGGTTCGACGTCGAACTCGGGCGGGGCGTCGTGGTCGAAGTGCGCCCCGATCTCCCGCGACTCCTGCACCGTGAAGCGGGCGGTGAACCACGTGCCCTTGCCCGGCTGGTACATGCCGGTGCGCAGCCGGTCCAGCAGCCGTCCGACCTCGGGGAGGAGCAGGTCCCACTCCGTGCCGCCGTCGGGTCTGCGCACGCTCACCCGTGACGAGGAGATCCCGAACAGGCCCCGGTAGTCGACGACCACCTCCGTCCAGGGGCCGTGGACGGCGTCGAGGGTGCGGTCCACGATCTCCTGGACGGTGTCCATCATCTCCTCGGGGGTCATGTCCCCCGGGGACATCCGTGCCCGCGACTCGGGACGCGAGGCGATGAGCAGGCTCCAGGGAGACCCGCCGTCCTGCGTCTCGGGTACGCGGTCTCCCTCCAGCCGGTCCCGCAGCCAGGCGGGGACGTGCTCGTCGTCGCGGGGGAAGTGCTCCAGGTCGAGCAGGTAGCTGGCGTCCTCCCGCGGTTCGTCGAAGTGCGGCTCGTTCTCGTAGTCGTAGCGGACGCGGTAGCTCGCGGGCCGGTCGATCTCGTAGTAGGCGGTGTACCAGGTACCCGTCCCCTCGGCGTACATCCCCGTGCGGATCTCCCGCAGCCGCTCCAGGGTGGACAGCGGAGGAACCCAGCCGCTGCTGCGCCCGCCCTCGAACATCACCTCGAAGAGGGCCGTCTCGCAGGCGCCCAGTCCGGAGTACACGAGCCGGAGCTTGACCCAGTCGTCGGGGGCCGCCCGGAGCAGGTCCGTCCCGATCCTGCGGAGGAGCTCGTCCTGTTCGACGGGGGTCATCGCTTTACGGGCGCTCATGTCCTCGCCTTCGCTTCTTCTGCGGTGGAATGGGTGCGAATCCGACCACGCACCACGACTCGACACGCGTCGGACAGGGTCCATCCTCCCTGTGCGGAACCCGTCATGGGCCCCACACTCGCCAGAAAACCGCCAGACAATTCCTACGAAGTCGCGCGGCCCCGGGACCCGTTGCGCGTGGGCCCCCGGTCGCCGCTCCGCCATCTCGCGTCCCAACAGGGCGAACACCCGTCACACCGGTCCCGCAAGCGGCCGCGGTCGTCCACAGGCCCTACCGCTTCCCGACATGCCCGGATAAGCTGCGCTGGTCGGGACGTTGTCCGGGCGTGTTCGCGTGCTCACCACGCGCGACGCGGATCGGCCCTCCCCCCTTCCTCCGCTCCCCTCCTCCCGGGAG